>JANOZQ010000246.1:0-2781 GCA_031429555.1 Sphingomonas sp.
GCCGCTCGATTGACGATCAGCCGTGCCGAAACCTGTGCAATCACTTCGACTTCCACGAGGCCATTGTCCTTCAATGTGCGCCCTGACGATACCAGATCGACGATCCGGCTCGACAGCCCGAGCGTCGGCGCGAGTTCCATCGCGCCGTTCAATTTAACGCATTCGGCCTGAACGCCGCGCGCTTCGAAATGTTTGCGCGTCAGGTTCGGGTATTTCGTTGCCACCCGCACATGGCTCCATGCCATTGGATCGTCGCCCGAAGCCATATCAGCGGGCTCGGCCACCGAAATCCGGCAATGGCCGATGTTCAGATCAACCGGCGCATAAAGCTCCGAATAGTCGAATTCGTCGATCACGTCTGATCCGACGACGCCCATTTGTGCTGCACCGTGCGCTACAAATGTCGCGACATCGAAAGCGCGGACGCGGATCAGGCCGACGGCGGCGTGGTTGGTCGCAAAGCGCAAGCGCCGGTCGTCTTCATCGCCAAAGCCCGCTTCGGGCACGATTCCGGCGCGCGCCATCAGCGGCAGGACTTCGGACAGGATCCGCCCCTTGGGCACGGCAATGATCAGCGGCTGTGACATGAAGCGCGCCCCATATCGGTCGCATGGACAAATGGCCAGAGGCGCTGCATGCGGGATCGCAATGACACCGCGCCAAGCCTTTGCCGGACAGGTTGATTATTGCCGCAAAAATGATGCGCCTGTCACGGCGGCGATCGTCGCGGCGCTGGCCGACGCCGTTGATACCAAAACGATTACTGGCACACGCGTGCTGGGTTGGGTGGGCAATCCGATGTTCGATGCGTTGCCTTTGCGGCTGGCGGGCGGTGTGCACTATTTGTGGCGGACGAGGCAGGTGCCCGAACTGGCACCGCTGTTCGATGGCAACGGAACCGCTGAGAGCAGCGCCGACGTGATGCGCGCCGTTCTGGTGGAACACGATACTGCGCTCCTGCCGTGGCTCGATGGCCCGCCCCAGACGAATGAACCGGGGCGGTCGGCGCAATTGATGGTAGGCCTGCTCGAAATCGTCGCGCGACACGGGCCAAAACTCGAAATCCTCGAAATCGGATCGTCGGCGGGGCTCAACCTGCTCATTGATCATTACAGGATCGATTTGCCGGGGATCAGCACTGGTCCTGCCAACTCTACCGTGCATCTGACGCCCGCATGGCGCGGCCCGCCACCGCCTGCTTTAGCGCCCGAGATCATAAGTATCCGCGGCGTCGACATCGCGCCGGTCGATGCGACCACACAAGCAGGCGCGGATCGGCTGCTTGCTTATTGCTGGGCCGATCATACGCAGCGGATCGAACGCCTTGGCCACGCACTCGCGCTTCTCCGCGCGCACCCACCCCTGCTTGAGCAGGGCGATGCCCCCGACTGGCTTGAAGCGCGCTTGGCCGAACCGCAGGCCGAAGGCGTCACCCGCGTTCTGATGCATTCGATTGTCTGGCAATATATCGCTCCCGACGGGCAAGCGAGAATTACGGCGGCAATGGAAATCGCGGGTGCAAAAGCGACGTCTGACCGCCCCCTCGGCTGGGTCCGTGTCGAAGCTGACCGGACGGTGCACCAGCATGACATTCGCGTGCAGTCCTGGCCGGGCTATGCCGAAACCGCACTCGTCGGGCATGCCCATGCGCATGGTTTCTGGGTCGAACGGGTCGACTGACCAAGCGGGAACAACAATCACAAAGCGCAGTTTTGCGGGCATGGCCTTTACCCAACTTGATCCGCCGATCCCGCTGACCGTGCTTGATAAGGGGGACGGCTATGCCGTGGCGGTTATTGACTACGGACAGGAATTTGACCTGCTCTGGGTTGTCGCGCTGAATGAAAGCCGGGAAATCTGGTCTGCCCCCAATCCGCAAGTGCGGATGCAGGGAAACTGGTCGATGGGCCGCACAAAACCGCGGCACCGCGACGAAACGAAATTGGCGGCAATCGGCTAGCGCGCGAGAAATTCGCGCATTGCTGCATTCACTGCCTCGGGCTTTTCCCATGTGACGAAATGTCCGCAGTCGTGGACCGGCACGAACGTGTAATCGTCGACATAATCGTCCAGTGTTTCAATCAGGCTGGGCCGTAACGCCAGATCGTCCATCGCCCAGATGACCAGCGTCGGCATCATCACTTTCGGGAATGGCGCATCGAGGAACGCTGGCCGTGCTGGCGTTTCGTCCATGGCCGGCACCTGCACCCCCGCCGCACGATACCAGTCGATCATCTTCGCTGCCGCGCCGGGAATTTTCCAGTCGGCCATCATCGCGTCACGATAGGCGTCGTCCATCGCCGGGCTGCGGCTCCAGTTGACGGTCTGCGCGATCAACGCCGCCAGTCCCTTGTCGCGGATCAGCGCATCATTGCCGGGGTCGCGGAAGGCGCGGATATATTGCGACGCGGCGCGCTGATCGGGATCGTCGATGACGGCTTTTTGAAACAGATAGGGGTGCGGCGCATTCAGGATAACGCAGCGGTCCACGCGCCCCGCGCCGTGCAGCGCAACGCCCCACGCCACCGCCCCGCCCCAGTCATGCCCGACCACCGTAAAATTGCCGACGCCCAGCGCATCGGCGAGCGCAAAGACATCGGCGGCAATCTTGTCGAAACTGTAATTCTCGACGCCGTCGGGCTTCGACGAATGGCGGTATCCGCGCTGGTCGGGCGCGATGCAGCGGAAGTCTTTTGAAAATTCGGCCAGCTGATAGCGCCACGTCCGGTGCGATTCCGGAAAGCCATGCAGGAAGATGAGCACAGGCGCATCACGCGGGCC
>JANOZQ010000247.1:0-2127 GCA_031429555.1 Sphingomonas sp.
ACCGACCGTTGCTGTGGTAAACGCTTGCCAGCCCAGACCGATCAGAAACGTAATCGAAATCGACAGCGTCAGGAAAAATTCGGCAGCATTGACAGTGCCGATCGTCATGCGCGGCGTCGTTCCCTGAATAAGCAGGTTTGAAGTCACAACCGGTCCCCAACCGCCGCCACCGACAGCATCGAGAAAACCACCAACCAATCCGAGTGGTGCAACCACGCGCGGTGACCGGCTATGCGGTGGGTGCGTCGATTTCCACAGAAGATAGAGCCCGATGAGCGCCAGATAGGTCATTACGAACGGGCGGGTCACATCGCCATCAAGATTGATCAGGGCATAAGCCCCGATTACGCCGCCGATAACCCCGGGCACGACCAGACGCGCGAACAGCTTCCAGTCGATATTGCGATGGAGTGCGTGGCTGATCCCCGACGCCGCTGTCGTGAAAACCTCGACAAGGTGGACGCCTGCCGATGCACGCGCGGGCGGCACACCCATGACGCTGACCATCAATGTTGACGAGATAACGCCAAACGCCATGCCAAGCGCCCCGTCGATGAGTTGCGCGCCAAAGCCGATCATGATGAACGGCAATATGGCAGACCAGTCGAATGCGTTAATGTCGATCATCGGACTATAGTTAGCCGTGACTCGCGTCGCCTGCGCAAGATATTTCGCTATGCCCTTGGTAAAGCGGGGCTATTCGGCGACGGGTTGCATCGCGCCGCCTGATGCCTAAATTGGCTTTACGCTTTACGGAGACCGGCGATGTTTAACGGGCTGATCGCCTATCTCGATTCGATCAAGGCGCGCGATCCCGCGGCGCGGTCGCGATGGGAAATCCTGACTTATCCCGGCGTCTGGGCGTTGATGATGCACCGGCTCGCGCATTGGCTTTATCGTGGCGAGCTGTTTTTCGTGGCGCGGCTGGTCAATCATATCTCGCGGATGTTTACGGCGATCGACATTCATCCCGGTGCCATCATCGGGCGCAATTTCTTTATCGATCATGGCTTTACCGTCATCGGTGAGACTGCGATTATCGGCGACGATGTGACGATTTACCAGAATGTGACGCTCGGCGGGACCAATCCGGCTAATGGTGTTGCGGGCAAGCGCCATCCGACTATGCTTGACGGCGTGATTGTCGGGTCGGGCGCGCAAGTTCTCGGGCCAATCACGGTTGGTGAACGTGCACGCATCGGCGCGAATTCGGTGGTGACCAAGGATGTCGCCGAGGGCGCGACGATGGTTGGTATTCCCGCGCGCTCGACGCTGATGGGCGCATCCGAATACCAACAGGCGTTCATGCCTTATGGCACGCCGTGCAGTGAGAAATTTGATCCCGCGACCCAACAACTCGAAATATTGAAATGCGAAGTCGAGGCCCTGCGCGCGAAGCTGGCGGCATTCACCGAAAGCGATCAGGCGCGCTCTGCCTGATGGGAACTGTCGCGCCGTTCCCGCGGACGACCTTGCAAGTCGGCTTCGACCGCATCGAACTGTCGCGCATTCTTGACCTGTACGGCCGCATGGTCGCTGCTGGGCACTGGAAAGACTATGCCATCGATCTCGGTCGCGACGCCGCCGTATTCAGCGCCTTCCGACGTGCCACCGAACGCCCCGAAGTGCGGATCGAAAAGCGCCCCGACCTGCGCAATCGCCAAGGCGAATGGGCGTTGGTCGGGGAGGGCGGTGCTGTATTGAAACGCGGGCATGACTTGGGACCGGTGCTGGCGCCAGTCGAGCGGCGTTTGATGAAACTGGTCGCGGGGTAGCCTTCAACCGCCCGCCATCGTCTTCGCAATCAGCATTGACTGTTCGGCGCCCGACTGCGGCACAATCTCGCCGGTGCGGTCGATAATCTTTTCCCACAGCGCCGCCACCGCTTCGGGTGTCCGGTCATCGGCGGGAAGCAATGCGCCCGGGGTCAGCGTCACATAAGCCGCCTGGACCACACCTGCACCCGCACCGATAATCATGTTTGTCGGGGCGTCTTCGCTGACCAGATACAACGCGGCGGGCACGACATTCTCGGGCGCGAATGCTTTGAATGCGTCGGCGGGGAACAGGTCTTCGGTCATCCGCGTGCCCGCAACCGGCGCAATCGTATTGACGCGGACATTGTAT
>JANOZQ010000248.1:0-1890 GCA_031429555.1 Sphingomonas sp.
GCCGCACCGGCAAAGCTCGACCCCGCCCGGTCGTAAACAATCTCCGATGCGCGCAGGCCGGCCCCGACGCTCAGGAAATACAGCCCCATCCGCCCATCGCGCGTCTGCACAGCCGAACAATCGACCCCTTGCCCCCGCACAACCGACACTGCCCCGCGCCCAAGCGCATTGTCGGGCACCGCACTGATCATTGCAGTCGGGTGCCCGAGATTGGCGAGCCCGATAGCAACATTTGTCTCCGCCCCGCCGACGTGTAGGGCGAGCGACGGCGATTGCATCAGCAATTCCCGCCCCGGTGCCGTTAGCCGGATGAGCAGTTCTCCGAAAGCGACGACCCTGCCCGTCACCGCGCGAGCCAGCCGCCGTCCACGGCCAGGATATGCCCGTTGACGTAATCCGACGCCGACGACGCGAGAAACACTGCCGCGCCGCCCATATCATCGGGGCTTCCCCAGCGCCCCGCCGGAATACGATCCATGATCGATTTGTTGCGCACCTCGTCGGCTTGCAGCGCGGCAGTATTGTTCGTTGCAATATAGCCCGGCGCGATTGCGTTCACGTTGATACCTTTAGCCGCCCATTCGTTCGCAAGCAGTTTAGTCAGTCCCGCGACACCCGATTTCGACGCGGTATAGCTTGGAACGCGGACGCCGCCCTGAAAGCTCAGCATCGACGCAATGTTTATGATCTTGCCCCGCCCCCGCGAAATCATGTGTTTACCTGCTGCCTGACACAGGAAAAACACCGATTTCAGGTTGGTGTCCACCACCGCGTCCCAATCGGCCTCGGTGAAATCGACCGCATCGGCGCGGCGGATAATGCCTGCGTTGTTGACGAGGATGTCGAGTGCCCCCAGCTTTTCCACAGCCTCGCCAACAATTCGGTCCACAGGCTCGATGGTCGACAGATCGGCCGAGATGAACACGCCGCGCCGCCCAAGTGCTTCAACGTTTGCGACCGTCTCATCGCACGGACTGCGACCAACGCACGCGACATCGGCCCCGGCCGCAGCAAAGGCAACCGCAATACCCCGCCCGATGCCGGTATTGGCCCCGGTGACGATTGCGACCCGGCCTGTCAGGTCGAATGGCCCACTCATACCAGCTGGCAAATATCGAGAACGTTCATGTCGGTGTAGTCCTGATTCTCGCCCGCCATTGCCCAGATGAACGCATAGGCCTTGGTCCCCGACCCCATATGGACCGACCACGGCGGCGAGATCACGGCTTCCTCGTTCGCCATCACGATATGCCGCATCGCTTCGCCCTCGCCCATATAATGGAAGACGCGGTCGTTCGGTCCGTCGAGCTCGAAATAAAAGTATATCTCGCTGCGGCGTTCATGGATGTGCGGGGGCATCGTGTTCCACACCGATCCGGGGTTGAGCACCGTCAGGCCCATCACCAGCTGCGCTGAATCGCAAATGCCGGGAATGACCAGCTGGTAAATCGTCCGCTCGTTCGATTCCTCTAGGCTACCGCGCGACAGTGCGTTGGCGTCGGCAATGCCAAGCTTGCGCGTTGTGAACGCTTTGTGCGCCGGACACGATGCGAGGTAAAACCTTGCGCCTGCCCCCGAAAATGCCACATCCTTGGCGCCCATTGTGACGTAGAGGCAATCCTTGTTGCCAAGCGTGAACGTCTCGCCATCGACCGTCACCACGCCGTCTACCGCGCCGACATTGACGACCGCCAGTTCGCGTCGTTCGAGGAAAGGATGCCCGACTGCCGACGGCGGTTCTGTTTGTGTCGGAAGCAACACCGGTGCATCGCCGACCGCGACACCACCGATTACGAAGCGGTCAGCATGGGTGTAATTTAATACACACTCACCAGTGCGGAACAGGCCGCCGATCAGATAGCGGTCGCGCAGTTCGTCGTTGGAAACGCA
>JANOZQ010000249.1:0-3031 GCA_031429555.1 Sphingomonas sp.
TCGCCGCTGAACGTGACGTCGGGCTTTTCAAAGGGTTTCAGTGTCCCCGCCAGTTTAAAAACATGGCGGTCGCTCGGCAAAAGCCCACGGTTGCCGCCGGTAATTTGGGTAACAAACGCTGTCTCGCCGCGCACAAAATCGAACACGCGGACACCGGGGGTGGCGACGACAGGATTGCCCAGCTGCTGTGCGGTTGGGGCAACTTCATCGTCCGTGATCGACGCAATGATGTTCAGCGGCTTAAACGGTGACCAATTAAGGCCATAGCCGAGCGTGCGGAGCGAACCGAAGTCGGACAAGCGCCGCGCGGCATAATTACCGTTGATCGACAAGTCGCCGATGGCCGAAAGGACATCATTGCGGCGGCTGGTCAGCGGGATGTCGACGTTCAACTGGGCATCGGCAATGTCGCGTGTGACGCGGCCTGCCTGAGCGACGCCCGCGCGCAACGCCGTCGCGCTGAAGCCACTGAACGAGGCACCGACCTTGAACGTGGTTGACGCTTCTCCCGCCGGCAATTTGAATGCGGTGCCGTTCACGACGAAATCAGCAGCCGCAATGTCCGACACACTACGCGCCTGGTCCGTGGTGAGGCCAATCCCGCGATCAATGAAAGAAGCTGCATCAACATGATCGTAGTTGCCGGTAAAGGTCCAGCGCCAGCCTGCCGCTGTGCCGTTGAGCGTTGCCCCGGCATGCGCCGACTGGCTGCCGTTGGAGCGGCCAAGCGGTAACAGACCCGGCCCGGCAAAGCCTAAGCTGGCCTGGCTGTCATCCGTTTTGAGCTCGCCGTTCAGCGTCGCCGTGATGTCGTCGAATAGTGTCCGGCTGAGTGTCGTCCCAAGCGTGAATTGCTGGCTGGCGGGAACCAGTGTGCGGTATTGACCCGAGTTCGCCCCGTCGTTGATGCCGCGCTGGATTTCGAGCAAGCGGCCCACGGTTTCGCGTTCGATATTCACCGTGAAGCGCCCCCCGCGCTGGATGCGCAGGAAATCAAACTTTGCTTCAACTTCATTGCCGCCGCCACCCGTCGCGAAACGGTCGCTCAGTTCCACGGTAAAAGCGCGGAAGCGCTGACGCAGAACGATGTTCACGACTTTCTGGCCGGCAGGATACCCATATTTTAGCGCGACTTCCTCGGGCAATATGTCAACGCGGGCGATGGCCTCCGACGGAAGATTGGCGACTTCGCGGAAGCCGGCAATGCGCTTGCCCTCAAGGAGAACGACAGGCTGCCCAGTCCCCGAACCGCTGCGCAATTGAGGGGCGAGGTCGGCAAGTAGTTCAGTCACGTTGCTGACCCCGCGCGCGCGAATGTCGGCGGGGCTTAGCTGCAATTCGGGCTTGATGTCGCCGACGACGGCACCGCGCTGGACCTGGCCCGTGACGACGATTTCGGCGTCCTCCGTTTCGGGTAGCTGCTGGGGTGCAGGAGTAGGCACTGTCTGGGCAAACGATGTTGCCGCTGACACGCTAACAACAAGCGCGGCCACTCTACAAAGCCATTTAAAAGGGATCGAGTCTGTCAAATTCCACCGTACTTCGTGCATGCAAACGCCTCTGACCCTAGCCACATGAATGCGGCATTGCATGAGCAAAAAAGCGGATAGCCCGCCTTTTTTGCATAGCGGACTAAACTTTGTCCGAAACGGATCGTTCCGGAATTCATGACCAAATCACAGCGCCACAGTTTTGAACTTTTGATGACTGAGCATCAGCACCTTGAAGCCTTGGTGAAAGAGGTTGAACCATTCCTTGATCCCGATATGCCGCAACCAGTCGAAGCGATTGTGGCGCGAGATCGGCTGGCCGCTACGCTCGCCGACCACCTTGCGCGCGAGGATGCAGATATTTACCCGTTTCTCATTTCGAGTAACGATCCCAAAACGGCGCAGACGGCGGCTGAATTTCAAAAAAAGTTCGGTGATCTGGTGATGGCCTGGACAGCCTATCTTACGGACTGGACCAAGGAGTCCGCAACGCTGGACTGGACGGGGTTTGTTACCATTACGCGTAAAATTTTTGCGCGGTTGACCGAACGTATCAGCGCGGAAAATGCTTTGCTTTACCCGGCTGCCCTAAGCGCATCGATAATCGTCCTGCGACAATCGAACACAGCGGCTCGCGTCTCGTCACATTTTTAACGGCTTCGCCCCGTCGTAAAGTGGCGTTAGGGAAGCACGATGTCACGCGCTCGGGTTCTCCTCCTCAATCCGGCGCTTGGCCCGCTCGATTACCGCGTACCACACGGCATGACAGTCGAACCGGGCTCGATTGTGCTTGCACCGCTTGGCCCTCGGCAACTGGCGGGGGTGGTTTGGGAACCGGAACGGATGCCCTCGGACGCCGAGGTCGGCGACAACCGCTTGCGCAATCTGGCTTCGGTCTATGACCTGCCACCACTGGGTGTACCGCTGCGGCGGTTGATCGAGTGGACGGCGGACTATTATCTGGCTCCCCCGGCCGCCGTTTTGCGGATGGCGCTGGCGAGTGCATCGGCGCTTGATGACCGGCGGGTGGTGGTTGAATATCGGGTCAATCCTGTGCTCCTGCGAAAGCAGGAGTCCTGCCAAGTCGAGCCGCAGTCCGCGCTTGCTGAGATCCTGCTTTCGCAGGAGCACAAGGTTCGCCTTACCCCTCAACGCCAGCAAGCTCTCGAACGCATCGGCGAACGGCAGGGGCTGGTGCGCGAACTCGCGTTGATCGCCGATGTGTCGGATGCGGTTATCCGAGGGCTGGTGAAAGTGGGGGCTATCGAAGCTGTCGAAGTAACGGTCGATGCGCCCTATCCCGCGCCAGATCCCGATTTTGCGCCACCAGCGTTGTCAGACGCCCAGAAAGCGGCGGCGGCGGCGCTCATCGCCGATGTCGAGGCACAGGCCTTCGCCCCCACCCTGCTCGATGGCGTGACCGGATCGGGCAAGACCGAAGTCTATTTCGAGGCTGTCGCGACCGCTCTACGTGGAGGCCGTCAAACGCTGGTCCTGCTCCCTGAAATTGCACTGACCGAGCCGTTCCTGCGGCGGTTCGA
>JANOZQ010000250.1:0-5870 GCA_031429555.1 Sphingomonas sp.
GGCGCAACGTCATGCGCGGACGATCCGGCGTCAGACCGGTCAAAGGTAAAAGCACTGTCCATTGCTTGTTTGTTACTGCTAAATAGTGGCGAAGGCGTTGCTTTACCACCCCGCGCCATTTCCGGAGGAAGTTTGCCAACCATACGCCCCGTCATCACCAAGGCTGACCGCAAGGCCTTCGTCGACCTCCCCTACAGACTTTATGCGAATGATCCCAATTGGGTTCCGCCGCTGAAAGACGAAGTTCACGGATTGATCACGCCCGGCAAAAACCCGTGGTTCGAACATGGCGAAGCGCAGCTTTTCCTTGCCGAGTCTGGCGGCCGCGTGACAGGCCGTATTTCGGCGCATATCGACCAACTCGCGCTCGCCCAGCCGCTCGAACAAGGCATGGGGCCGGGCACGGGCAATTGGGGATTACTGGAAAGCGAGGACGAAGCGACGGCGGCGGCGTTGATTGCGAAGGCCGAAGACTGGCTGCGCGGCAAGGCCATGACGCGCGTGCTCGCGCCGATCAGCATTTGCATGTGGGACGAGCCCGGACTGCTGGTCAAGGGTTTCGATCATCCGCCCACTGTCATGATGGGGCACAACAGCTCTGCCTACGAAGCATGGATTGAACATGCGGGTTATACGGGCGTCAAAGATTTGCTGACCTATGAAATTCCGATCACGGTCGAGTTTCCACCGCTCGTGCAGCGCATCATCCAGTCGGGAGAACGCAACAAGCGCATCGTTATCCGCCGCGTTGATAAAAACCGCTTTAACGAAGAGGCTGCGCTCATCCTCGGCATCCTCAACGATGCGTGGAGCAGCAACTGGGGCTTTGTGCCCATCACCGACAGCGAGATTGCGCATGTCGGCAAGAAGCTGAAACCCATTGTTTATGAAGACCTGATCCGCATTGCCGAAGTCGATGGCGAGCCCGTCGCGTTCATGGTGACGCTGCCCGATCTCAACGAAAAGCTGATGGGCTTTGGCGGCAATCTGTTCCCGTTTAATTGGGCCAAACTGCTCTGGTGGCTTCGCGCGCCGAAAGTGCGGACGATGCGCGTGCCGTTAATGGGGGTTTTGCAAAAACTCCAGTCGACCCGCCTCGCCAGCCAGCTTGCGCTCATGCTCGTCGAATTCACCCGCCGCGACGCGACGGTCAAATATGGTGCAAGCCGCGGCGAATTCGGCTGGGTGCTCGATGACAATGGCCCGATGAAATCGGTCGGCGAGGCAATCAACGGCGAGATCAACAAAGTCTACCGGATTTACGAGAAGGCGTTGTAAGGGGGGGTTCAGCTTCAACGACACGGAAATCGTTCAGAGCCAAGGTAATGATTCTTGGTTGCAGACATTAGGGATTATTTCATAGCTCAATTTGGATTGAAGTACTTATTGGAAATATACGAAAATGCGTTTAGTATCGTATCGCTATTTGGTAATATACAAAACAATTACATAACATCTGGAAGTGGCTATGTTGACTGACAAAATCATACAAAAAGGGTTTATAGTAGCGGGCCTAAGTAACGTTTTGGGTGTGATCACATGCTCCAAAGTTTTCACCAATGACGTGATGCTGACAGCCCAACCGGATGTAATGGGCTTATTTGGACTCATATCGATTATTTTGTGGGGCTTCGCTTATATCTCAGTTTGCAAGAGCTATAATCAGGTGCGATGGCTTGTGGGTGTTTTTGCTATTGAAAAACTGGCTTATGTAATTGCCTGGTTGACCTTCATGACGTCTCATTCCTTGAGCTCTATCTATGAGAAAGATTTCCTCGCAGGATTATTTTATACAATTTACGGACCCAATGACTTCATTTTTATGCTGTTTTTTGGTTTTGTTTTTCTCAGGCGAGACTAGGTGCCAATCAAAACCGGGCGCGCTATCCTATCGCAATGTGATCCACGTCGGCGCGTGATCGCTTGCTTTTTCACGACCGCGGTGATCACGGTCGACACCAGCATCGGTCAGGCGGTCGGCGGCTTCGGGGCTGAGCATCAGATGGTCGATGCGGAAACCGGCATCGCGCGCCCAGCCGTTCATCTGGTAATCCCAGAATGTCCACATCGGCGCGGTCGGGTGGCGCGTTTTCAGCGCATCGGTCCACCCTTGCGCTGCCAATCGCCGGAACGCCGCGCGACTTTCGGGCTGCATCAACGCGTCGGATGCCATCGCTTCGGGTTTCCACACGTCCGCATCAGTCGGAATGACGTTGTAATCGCCCGCAAGCACGACGGGCTTTTCGTCGGCCAGCAACAACGCCGCGCGCGCGTTCAGCCGCTCGAACCAGCTGAGCTTGAAATCGAACTTGGGCCCCGGATGCGGATTGCCATTGGGCAGGTAGATTGACGCGATGATGACGCCGTTCACTTCGGCTTCAAGGTAACGGCTATGCAGATCGTCGGGATCATCCGGCAGCCCGCGCAACCGCTCGACCGGGTCATTGCCGCGCGCGAGGATGGCAACGCCGTTGAACCCCTTTTGCCCGTGCCAGATCGCGCCATAGCCTGCGTCGCGGATGTCCTTTTCGGGAAAAGTCTCGTCGCTCGATTTCAGTTCCTGAAGGCAGGCCACATCGGGCTTGGTCTCGTCGAGCCACTCGAGCAGGCGCGGCAGCCGTGCCTTGATGCCGTTGACATTGTAGGTCGCGATTTTCACTAGACCGAAAAGCTCGACCCGCAGCCACAGCCCGAAGCGGCGTTGGGATTGGTGACCTTGAACGCCGATCCGCCGAGCGATTCGACATAATCGACCGCGGCGCCCGACACGAGATCGAGGCTCATCGGGTCGACGACAAGGCGGACGCCATCGGTTTCCGCAACCGAATCATCGCCTTCGACCGTATCTGCCAAGCCGAATTTATACTGGAAACCCGAACAGCCCCCGCCTTCGACCGACAGGCGCAATATGGCAGGTTTGGCTTGCTTCGCAGCAATCGCGGCAACGCGCGCGGCGGCACTCGGGGTCAGGTCAACAGTCATGCAAGCAAGATAGGCGCGGACACACCCGCCAGCAAGCGGTGTTACTTGACCGGCTGTGCAGGACCACCGACAGCGATATTCCCGCGCGACTGCATCGCCGTGAGATAATTCGACGATTGCAGGAACGGCATCGGGTTTACAGCGCTGCCATCCAAACGGACTTCATAATGCAGATGGTTGCCGGTCGAACGTCCCGTCGATCCCATGCGGGCAATCAGGTCGCCGCGCTTCACGCGCTGGCCGGGCTGAACGAGAAACGATGACAAATGGCCGTAGCGCGTCTGGATGCCGCGGCCATGATCGAGCTCGACAAGATTGCCGTACCCGGCCGCACGTCCGGCGCGCCCTACGATGCCGTCGGCGGTTGCGTAAATCGGTGTGCCATAGGGACCGCGGATATCGACACCGGCGTGCATAGCAGCACCGCCACGGAACGGATCGCTGCGGACGCCGAAGCCGCTCGTGAAATCAACATTGTCGACGGGCTTCTGCGACGGGATCGCGACAATGCCCTGCTGCAACTGGTCAAGGCGCTTCCACGACTGGAACAGCGCACGGAAAGCAGGGTCGGGCGCAGCCTTCACCGCAGTCGTGTCGATGGGTTCGTAAGGGCCACCCATCGCGGCGGTATCATTGCTGATCCGTGCGGCAGGGATGCCATATTGCGCCAGCGTCGTTGCCGTCGCAGCATAGCGTGCTTCGAGCGCGGACTTGGCACGGGCGGCCAGTGCAACTTGGTTGGCTTCGACCGCGTTGAACGGCGACACTGTATCGGCTGCGCGCGATGAAACTTTCTGCGCCGACGCCGGCAGTGTGGGTGTACCCTTGCCAGTCAGGACAGCATCGAGAAACGCCTGACGCTGTTCAAGGCGAGCAGCGTGTGCTGTCGCTTCCTTGCGGATTGCGGCAACATCCGAACGCATTGCATCAATCCGGCCCTGCATCGACATCACGACCGCTTCACGCGAGACCGCTGCCATCACGGCAGGCGCAGCGCCCGTCAGCTGTGCGGTGCCAAGGATCGAAAGACCGATTGCTGCCGTCGTGACCGACGCCGCAATCGCCTGAACGCGCGTTGAAACATGAACGCGGCGCATGGTCGCGCCATCATGAACGAATATTTCGCGGGACCGGAAAACGCGGCGGAGCTTCGACAACAGTCCATCTTCCGCTGATAAGCGCATGTTCAACATTCCAATCCCCGTGCGACCAAAGGGGCCGCGACATCATTTTTGACGCCGCAGCGGTTTATCGTTTCAAGAAGACTGGATACCCCTCCCGTCTCTGTCCGTCATTGAGATGAAACATGAAAGCGATACTGACAAGGCTGTCAGAAGTTCGACGGGGCAAGGTGCCGCAACCGTGCGTTGAATCGATGATTCGCGCGATGAACGGTCGGTGAATTGACGGCAATCTGATCAGCGACTCGTGATTTCAATCGATTGCGCGCGCCGCTTCCAGCACCGATTCTGCGTGCCCGGGTACTTTGACCTTGCGCCAGACATGCGCGATTTTGCCCCCCGCATTGATCAGGAATGTGGCCCGCTCGATGCCCATATAGCTTTTGCCATACATTGATTTTTCAACCCACACGCCAAAGGCTTCACAAACACTGCCGTCGTTATCCGATCCGAGCGTGACGCCCAGATCATATTTGCCGGTGAATTTGATGTGGTTCTTTACCGAGTCCTTCGAAATGCCCAGCACTGCTGTATCCGACTTGGCAAATTCAGACATCAGGGCCGTAAACGCCTGCGCTTCCTTGGTGCAGCCCGGCGTGTCGTCCTTGGGATAGAAATAGACGACGAGCTTTTGCCCGCGCCAGTCGCTGATCGTGGCACGCGCGCCATCAGCCGTATCGAATGCAGCATCGGGGGCCATATCACCAACATCAACCATCAACTGTCTCCCGCTTCGTCCAGAACTGCTTGCCAGTGCGAACTGACGCATATCCGTGCGGATGCGACACGCGCAAGCAGGTCTTCCCAATTTTCGGTGCCACAGGCCCGTGCGACGATTGCTTGTGTTGCGGCACCGGGCGTTGCCATGTCGGGCGACACGAGCCGCAACGTCACAATGAGCCGCGTCAGCAAATCATGCGCACGCCCGAGCGCTGCATCGACCAGGCCCGCCGTGGCCAGCGCAGCAATCGCGTTTGGCAGATTGGGATCGAGGCCAACGCCGCTTGCCAATTGATGAAAATGCACCGTAAACTCCAGATCGACGAGGCCACCGGCGGCGAGCTTGACGTCAAGCGGCCCGAGCGGACGCTTATGCGCCGCCATCTCGGTGCGCATTGTCACAACATCGCGGGCCAGCGCCTTCCGATCCCGCTGCTTGCGAAGCGCATCGTCGATCACGGCGGACACAGCATGTCGCGCCTCGGCACTCCCATAAATCACCCGCGCGCGGGTCAGCGCCATATGCTCCCACGTCCATGCACTTTCGTGTTGATATCGGGCAAAACTATCAACTGATGCGACCAGCGGGCCGTCGCCACCCGAGGGACGAAGCCGTGTATCAACTTCGTAAAGCGCGCCCGCTGCGGTCGGCGCACTGAGCCCGCTGCTCAGCCGCTGCCCCAGCCGGTTGTAATAATGCGATCCCCCCAGCGGACGCGGGCCATCTGATTCATCCGCAAAGTCGCCCGTGAATAGATAAATCAGATCAAGGTCCGACGCATGGGTCAACAAACCTCCACCCAGTCGCCCGAGCGCGAGGATGACCAGTTCCGAGTTTGCAATCCGGCCATGCGCCGCCACGAAGGGCGCAATCACAGCATCGGCGACGACCTGAACGGCGGCCTCGGCTAGTCGCGCATAGCCGCCCGCGACTGCAAGCGGATCATCCGCTGCTCGGACAATTTGCGCCCCGAGGGCAAAGCGATG
>JANOZQ010000251.1:0-2066 GCA_031429555.1 Sphingomonas sp.
CACGACACCAAAGTCGCCAAGATTTCGGTCGTCGGCGTCGGCATGCGCAGCCATGCGGGCGTTGCCTCGACAATGTTCAAGGCGCTGGCGGATCGCGGGATCAATATCCTGGCCATCAGCACGAGCGAGATCAAAGTCAGCGTCCTGATCGAAGAAGATTACACCGAACTTGCCGTGCGCGTGCTGCACACGGCATATGGGCTGGATGCGGAGGAGGTTTAGTCGATCCGCATGGCTTCGGCGGCGAGACCTTCAGCTTCGATCAGCAGCGCATCATCAACCGTTCCCTGAGCCACACTTTCACGCCCGATCATGACAAGGACGGGCACCGCCAGCGGCGTCACGCGCGGCACGTCGATATGCAGGATGGTATCGGCAGCGCGGTCAAGGAGATTGGCCAGCCTTCCGACATCGGTCATCTTGGCGCGGGCATCGGCCCAGGCGGCTTTGAGCAACAAATGATCTGGTTCATAACGGCGCAGGACGTCGTAGATCAGGTCGGTTGAAAAAGTAACCTGCTTGCCCGACTTGCGCGTGCCGGGATGTTGCCGTTCAACCAGCCCGCCGATGACCGCGACTTCGCGGAAAGCGCGTTTGAGCATGTGCGATCCTTCAACCCAATCGACAAATTCATCGGCGAGAATGTCGGCGGAAAACAGCGCGCGCGGATCGGTGACAGGGTCGAGGCTGTAGGTTGCGAGTGCATAATCATTGGCAACAAAGCCGATCGGTTTCAGCCCGCGCTTTTCCATGCGCTTGGTCAGCAGCATGCCGAGCGACTGATGCGCATTCCACCCCTCGAACGGATAGACGACCATGTAATGCCGCCCGTGGTGCGGGAAGGTCTCGACGAGCAATTCGCCGGGCGCAGGCATTTTGGAGCGGCGTTGCTGAACCTCGAGCCATTCGCGAACGTCGGGCGGGAAGCGCTGCCATTCGCTGTCATCATGCAGGAACCCGCGCACCCGGTCCGCCAAATTGGTCGACAGCGGCATGCGCGCGCCGCCATAGCTCGGGATACGCGCGGGGCGGCTGGTCGCGCGCACGATGACGTCTTCGGTATCGATACGCTCGACTTCGAGGCTGATACCCGAGAAGAAGAACGTGTCGCCCGTGCTAAGTGTGGCGGCGAACCCTTCCTCGACGCGACCCAATGTCCGCCCGTTCTTGAAGCGCACTTTCAGCATCGCGGCCTCGACGATG
Organism: Sphingomonas sp.; assembly: GCA_031429555.1. Lineage (GTDB taxonomy): Bacteria > Pseudomonadota > Alphaproteobacteria > Sphingomonadales > Sphingomonadaceae > Sphingomonas_O. Next base: position 1,204 of record JANOZQ010000251.1, read on the forward strand.
ATCCCGGCGTTCATGCGATGCTGGGTGATAAATTTGGGGTGGCTGACCCGCCAAGTGTCGCCGGTTTTGGTCAGCCGCTTGAACTTGTCGTAAGCGCGCAGCGCATAACCGCCGGTCGCAATGAAATCGAGCACGGCGGCGAAGGTGTCGGGCGTCAGTGCGCTGTAGGCGAGCGCCGATTGCACTTCGGACAGCATCCGCGCTTCGTCGAACGGCGCGGCACAAGCGCAGGCCATCAAGTGTTGCGCGAGAACATCGAGGCTGCCGCTTAGAAATATGTCGGGGTCGAGCTCGCCCGCGAACACCGCGTCAAGCGCTGCGCGGGCTTCGAGATATTCAAAGCGGTTGCCGGGGACCAACACCGCCTCGGACGGTTCATCAAGCCTGTGGTTTGCCCGCCCGATGCGTTGGAGCAGCCGCGATGACCCTTTGGGCGCGCCCATCTGGATCACGCAATCCACATTGCCCCAGTCAATGCCAAGGTCGAGGCTGGACGTCGCCACAAGGCCGCGCAGCTTGTTGTCCGCCATCGCAGCCTCGACCTTGCGCCGCGCTTCGATGTCAAGGCTGCCGTGGTGGATGCCAATGGGCAGCCGCGCTTCGTTCACTTTCCACAAGTCCTGAAAGATCAGCTCAGCAAGCGCGCGGGTGTTGCAAAAGATCAGCGTCGTTTTGTGAGCCTCGATCTGCGCCATCACTTGCGGGGCGGCATAGCGGCCCGAATGCCCTGCCCACGGCACGCGGCCTTCGGGGAGCAGGATTTCGATCGATGGGTCGGCACCGGGATCGCCCTGCACGACCGTAACCGCATCGATATCGCCATAAGGCGCGAGCCAGGCGCGGTAGGCGTCCGGGTCTGCGAC
>JANOZQ010000252.1:0-2794 GCA_031429555.1 Sphingomonas sp.
CGCGCCAACGGCTTCGGCCCATCCCAGCGCAACAGACAGAAATATCGTATTGCGCGCCGGAACATAAGTGGCGGGAATGCCTGGAGCGACGCCAGTCTTCGGCACGGCAATTGTATCGTCGGTCAACGCCGATCCGCCAAATTGCGACAAATCGAGCGGCAGGACGATGTGGCGTTCGACCTCCAGCATCGCGGCCACCCTTGATGCCGCCTGCAACTCGACCCGATGCCGCTGGTTATAATCGATCGTCAGCGCAAACAGCCTATAGCCAGCCATCTTCGCCAGCCCACCAGCGACCATCGAGTCGAGACCTCCCGATAGCAGTATAATAGCGGCAGCATTTGGTGAAGCGGGTGGCAACATGCGCGCGCCCCTAACCGGTCGGGCAAAAAGATGCTATGCCATTATCGCTGCGCTGTCGGCCCCGTAACCGGGCATTGGCCGATGCGGCGCCCTTCATAGACGAGTTCGAATGGCGCCTTGTCGGCAATCCCCTGCGATTCGATCTGGATCACGCGCGGTGTTTCAACGCGAACCGACGTGCGACCGTTGCCCACGCCAGTACACGAATAATTGACGACGGCCTGTGTCGCATTATTCATGATCACGAATTTGTTGCATGGCAGATTTCCATGGCGGAGTTGAAGCAATACGCGCGGATCGCCGAGACACAGGGTCTTGACGGGCGAGCTGCCATCAAGCGAGCGCAACTGCCATTGGCCGGGCTGCAGCGTCGCCAATGCCGTCGGCACGGGCGGTTCAGCCGGTCCCGCGCCTGCGCTTCCTGCCGTCAATAGCGACGCCCCCAAGGCGTGAAACAGTGTAAAACGAGTCATTGGCTTGCATCTCTGTTCATGAAAAGCCGGATTTCCGGCAATGCTGATGGAGCGACCCAATCGCAGCGTTGGTACTGAATAAACCCTAATTATGGCATAATGTTGGAGCGGGCGGGCGTTTCGTCAAGCCCCTGTGCCGAAACGGGAAAAGTCCGCGAACAAAAGGCACAGTCGACGCCAATGATGCCGTTTGAATCGGCCATCGTGGCGCGCTCGTCTTCGGGAAAGCGCAACAGGACATCACGGATATGTTCGACATCACAGCGGCACCCTTTCGTCAGCGATGCACCACCGAGGACCCGGATTTCCTCCTCTTCGTTGAACAGCCGCCAAACCAGCGTTTCAAGCGGAATTTCGGCATCGGTAAGCTCGTTCGGCTTTATGGTCGCACCAAGTATCGCGACATGCTCCCATTCGGGATGGTCGAGCCTAGTATGCAGCCGTTCACGGCCATCCTCGCCTTCGGGAAGGTGCTGGAGCAGCAAGCCGCCGGCAATCCGTCCCTTTGCCACGCCGATACGGATCAGGCTCGGGATTTGTTCGGACTGCACAAAATAACTCTCGGCAGCCTCGGCAAGCGATGTGCCGTCCAGCGGGACAATGCCCTGATAGCGTTCCGCGGTTGCCGACTGGTCAAACGTGATTGCCAGATACGCCTTGCCGAACAGTGCGAACAGCGTCGGATGCGCAGGCATTTCTGCAAGTCGTTCGGCGTCGTAATTGATATAGCCACGCAGCTCGCCGCCACGGTAATCACACACCAGCAGGTCGATGACCCCGCCTTCAGTCTGCGCCTGCAACGTCATCTGGCCGCTGCTGTCCTTGAGTAACGCGCCGAACAGGGCCGTCAGGACCAGAGCTTCGGCGAGCAATCGCTCGATCACCGGCGGATAGGCGTGTGCACCGATGATCGCATCCAGCACCGGCCCCAGACGCACAATCCGACCCCGTGCATGCCGCGACGGAATCGTGAACCCCAGACTGCGGTCAATGTCACTCATCCGAGCTTGCCGAATGCCCATAACAGGATCGATTTCTGGGCGTGCAGCCGATTTTCGGCCTCGTCCCATATGGCCGATTGCGGACCGTCGATCACATCCGCTGTCACTTCCTCGCCGCGATGGGCAGGCAGGCAATGCAGAAAGGTGGCACCCGGTTTTGCGCCGGTCATCAGTGATGCGCCAACCTGATATGGGGCCATCGCTGCCAATTTGGCCTCGGCATGATCTTGCCCCATCGAAATCCAAGTGTCGGTCACGACAATGTCGGCGTCGGCTACGGCACGCGCCGGATCGCGCTCGATGGTCACCCGCGCGTTAGTGCCGCTCAGCTGGGCATTTGCAGTTTCGGCCCATGCAGGATCGGGATCAAATCCTTCGGGACACCCTATGGCGACCGAGAACTTCATCAGCCCCGCCGCTTCGATCATTGAATGCAGCACGTTATTGCCATCGCCCAGCCACGCCCATTTGCTGCCCGGCAACGCATGACCCCGCTCGATGGCAGTAAGCAAGTCCGCCACGACCTGGCAAGGGTGCGACGTATCGGTAAGGCCATTGATGACCGGCACGCTGGCATGATCGCATAACTCATCCAGCTTTGCTGGATCATCCGTGCGGATCATGATGGCATCGACATAACGCGACAGCACCCGCGCCGTATCCGCTACCGTTTCACCGCGTCCGAGCTGCATCGATCCGCCATCCATGACAATGGTCGTTCCACCCAATTGCCGCATTGCCATATCTAAAGACCCCCGCGTCCGCGTGGAAGACTTCTCGAAGATCATCGCCAGCACATGCCCGGCGAGAGGCGCATCGGTGTCGGCCTTGCCCTTCGTCCACCCTGCCCGCGCTGCTTTTCGGTCAATCGCGTCGTTAATCATCGCCGCGATCGCATCGCCGCCTGCATCGGACAGATTGCGGAAGTGCCGCGTCACGCCGCCGCCTCGTAACTCC
>JANOZQ010000253.1:0-7424 GCA_031429555.1 Sphingomonas sp.
AAGGGCGAGCCGCCGAAGGTGCCGGGCAAGATTGTCAGCGCCAAGGCTGCCTAAGCTGCCATCGCGGCCACAACCCAGTCCCTGAATACCCGAACCGGGCGCATCTCGAGCGCCCGGGGGCGGCACACGAACCAATAGCTATACGGGCTTTCGACGTCGGCATCGAACAGCTTGACCAGCCGTTCGTCATGCGAATCGTTGAAATGGCTTTCGTGCATGAACGCCACCCCGAGACCTTGCGCCGCTGCATCAAGCATCAGTTGCCCCGAATCATAATGGTCGATCGCCGCTGGCTCCAGGTCATTGAGCTTCATGGCCTTGCGCCATTCGTCGAACGTGTCGGGCATGTCGCGGTGGATGATGACGGTCAGTTCGCGCAGCTGATCAGGCCGCGTGATTGCACCGGGACCGTTGCGGAAATGCTTGGCCGAAATCGCAAAGACCTTGTTCCGGTCGAGCCGTTCGGCATGCAGCGCCGGATCGGGATCGCGCGTCAGGATGATCGCGGCATCAATGCCATCGCCCAGCCGTGTGGACGCATGCGGCGCCGTGTCGAGGTCAAGATGCAGCTTGGGATGCGCCGCGCGCAATGCGGCAAGCTGCGGCATCAACCGCTGCGTGGCGAACAATGGCAACACACCAAGCCGCAGGCGCATGACATCACCACTGCTCGCCACATTTTCGATGGCGTCGGACAATTGGTCGATGGCAGGCGCGATCAGGGCAATCAGCCGTTCGCCGTCGCCGGTCAGCACCATGGCCTGATGGCGACGTTCGAATAGCGCGCGCCCGATAAAGCGTTCGAGCGACTGGATACGGCGGCTGAGCGCGGGTGACGACAGCGACAACTCTCCGGCAGCCGCTTTGACCGATCCAGTGCGCGCCACCGCAACGAATGCCTCAACCCCCGACAAGGACGGCAATCGCCGCATCGCTTTGCCCTTTACGCTGCACCGCCGCAGAATAGCTTTAGTGAAACCTGTCCATACAAGATGACGATTTTAGAGTGCGTTTCAAGATGCAATCTTTGCAAGCGCGATTTTTCTTTTCGCACTTGCAGCATTTCGTGCGGCAATGCACAAAGACGGTGCCTTTCAGGCATCCTCTCCTATAAACTTTCAAGGGTCGGCCCCCAGTGGGCCGACCCCTTTTTTTATGTGTCGCGCTTCAGCACGCGCCACGCATAGCCCGCCAGCATCGTGCAGGCCACTGCCGAGACGAGGTAAGGCAACGGCCGCCAGACCTCATAAAGCCCGACACCGATTGACGGCCCCAGCACGAACGCTGCGCCGTTGACCGACGTCACCCGCCCCGCAACGACACCCTGCAACTCGGGGCCCACCGCCAGCGATGACCCCGCTGTGTAGCCGGGCCGCACGAAACCGAATCCCGCGCATGCAACCGCAAATGCCGTCGCCATGCCAAACAAGGACGTCGCTGACCCGATCATCGCGCACCCGACTGCCGCCAGCACCAGCCCCACCAGCACCAATGCCCGCGGCTTTATGTCAAGCTGTGGAATCACCCCCCATTGCACAAGCAGCGCCGCGCCCGCGCCTGCCGTCAACACAATGCCAATGGTCTGCTGCGACAGGATCGTTGCCGGATCAAGGCTCAGCCGGTCAATCGCCAGAAATGCAATTGCCTGCCCCACCATCGCCTGCGCATGCCCCATGACCAGCCCGATCAGCATCCACGGCCATATCCGCGCGTCGGTCAGCTTGACGCGTTCAGTGGTTCGGTCGGCCGTCGCAGCCGTCACGCTCGCGCCCGTCAGGTTGCCGCCAATCGACGGATAGCTCGTCACCGCGCCGTGCGTCGCGCTGCCCGGCCGGTCATCGGGCAGCCAGCGCCAAGTTGCGCCCAGCACGACAAAGCCGATGGCGGCAAAGAAATAGGCCGGCCCCGCCAAACCAACGCCGGGCAGCACGAAATAGGATGCCAGCGCCGGGCCAAGGATCGTCCCCAGCCCGAATGCCGACGCCAGCAACGTCAGTGCCTTGGTCCGCTCCGCCCGCGTTGTCCGGTCGGCAAGGATTGCCTGCGCTGCCGGGGGTGCGGCGGCCCCGAACAGGCCATAGATCATCCGTGCGGCGATAAACGCGGCAATCGTCGCGAGCGGCGTGATCAGCCCGTGGATACCCGCCGTCAGGAACACGCCGCACAGCAGCACCGAAACCGAAAAGCCAGCTAGCCCCATCAGCACCATCCGCCGCCGCCCCGTCCGGTCGGATCGCCCTGCCCAGATCGGTGCCGCGATCACCCAGACCAGCGCGGACACCGAAAACGCCGCGGCGATCACGCTGTCGGCAATGCCCAGAGAGCGGCCGATGGCGGGCATCACCGACTGCAACGCCGTATTTCCCGCGCCGATCGTCAGCATCACCGCAAAAAGCAGCGCGAATTCGGGTGCGATCTTGGAACGGCTTATCGGCATGATGGTCTGATAGGCGGATCATGCCTCGCGCGGCAACACGCGTGCGTCGCCCGCTTCATTGTAGTTTAATAACGCTCCCCTAAAAGAAGGCTCGGGGACGCGAGCACCAATGATCACAGGCAATCCAGTAAGCACGCCGTCGGCACCGCCCCTTGCAAAACTGCTGTTCTGGCTGACGTGCATCGCCCTCGCTGTCGCTGCTGCACGCGCGGCTTTCTCCGGCTGGGACACACCGATCTGGCTCGACGAGACCTACACAGCAACGATCGCAACGCAGCCGACGCTCGCACGTCTGATCGACTGGTGCCTGCATGAACTCAGCGGCCCCGTTTATTACGCGCTAATGTGGCTCTGGGTGAAGTTATTCGGAAGCAGTGCGTTAGCCCTTCGCCTGCCGAGCCTGATTATTGCGGTCGCGACGCCCTTGCTGATCCTGTGGAAAGGGCATCCATCGCGTGACACAAGGCTCGTCTGGGCGGTGCTGGTTGCGCTTTGGCTGCCCGCCGTTGCCTTCACGAGCATGGCGCGGCCCTATGCGCTGCTCATATTCCTTGCGACCACGCAAGCGATCCTGTTTCACCGACTTATTGCACAGGGCGGGCGTGGGCGGGCGATGGCATGGTCCGCGATGTCGACACTGCTTGTGCTGACGCACTATTACACGCTGCCCGTTACGGCGTTTCAGGGGCTGATTTATCTCGCCATTCGTCGAAATGAAGTCGACCGAACATGGCCAGCCGCCCTGCTCTTTGCGCCCGCCGGACTTTGGATGATGGCCCACTTTCCGTTCATCCAAAGTTACATGAAGCCCGGCGTCGCGTGGGTTCCAACCCTGACAATGATGGACAGTTGGAGCATCCCCGTTGCCCTGATGGGCGGCAACATAGTCGCCGGTGCCTTGTTTGTCGTCATGGTCCCCATGGTGGCGCGACAGGCATTTCTCGGGTTCATCGGAAAGCCGGTCGCGCCCTACACAACGGCTGATCTGGCGACAACGGGCGCCTCTGCGCTCGCGGTCCTCGTCATTGTCGTGTTCGGTTTTTTCAAGCCTGTCTTCATGCTCCGCTATCTCGTTCCTTGCATCCCGGGCCTGTTGTTCGGGTTTGCGGTCTGGACAATGGCAATGTCACGCCGGTTTTCCCTCTTGCCCGCGGCCGTTATCGGCACCGCCATCATTTTCGGCGCGAACCAACTTTACCATTTGGTGCAATTTCCAAAACGGGATTTCCGGCACAGTTTCAGCTTTGAAAAACCATCGGCGTGGTTGCAGCAACAGGGGATGCAGCGTCTGATCTTTTTCTGGGACAATGCCAGTGCATCGATTTCAACGCCCGAACGGACGGGCGAAATGGGCAGCTATTTTTTGCGCCGCAATGGATGGAGCGGCCCCGTCATCGTGCCACCAATTGCGGGTAAAAAGATTGATCCCAATATCGCGCTCGCCGCGATTGCTACCCGACCGGGCGACGGCATTATCTGGGCCTATGAAGAACACGCCGGAGACAGTCAGGGGACCCTGCATCCTCCAGTCCTCGGCAAAAGCGGACCACGCTATGCATGCCGCGATTTTGGCGGTGGCCCGGTAAAGATCATCACCTGCATCCGGCGCTGATCACTTACAGCGACGCAACTTTCTTCTGCAGTTCGTGAACGGGATTGGCGACATCATCGATGCGCCCGAAATTGATGCGTTCGCGTTCGACAACCATCGGGCCGCGCCGCACCTGCGAATGAATCGACGTCACATATTCGCCGAGAATGCCGATAAAGGCGAGCTGTATGCCCGACAGGAAAAACAGCGACACAATCAACGTGGCGGTCCCGCGCGGTGCGATACCCCAGCCGAAAACAAATGCCGCAACCGATCCCAGTGCATAGAGAATGCAGAGCGCCGCAAGGACAAATCCTGTGAACGTGCACAGCCGCATTGGCGCGTTGGTGAACGAAAAGATGCCGTTCATCGCCTGGTCGATCAGACGCGGCAGATTGTTCTTTGACAAGCCGGTCTTGCGCGCTTCCCAGGTATAGGGGACGATGACGCGGCGAAACCCGACCGAGGCAATGATCCCGCGGATGTAGGGATAATGGTCGTCATGATCGACGACTGCGCGCCATACCTTGCGGTCGATCAGCTGAAATTCGCCGACGTTGACCGGAATGTCGATGTCCGACAGCCCGTTGACGAGCCGATAGAAAATCGCACGGCAACTGCGCAGCGCAAAGCTTTCTTGCCGGTTGACGCGTGCGCCCGCAACGACTTCGACGCCGCTTTCCCAAAGGTGCACAAACTCGACGATCTTTTCGGGCGGATCCTGCAGATCGACGGCAAGGAACACGAGCACGGCATCGCCGGTCGCGGCGCGCAGAGCGTTGAAATTCGACCGGAACGGGCCATAATTGCGCGCATTGAGGATGACTTTGACGCTCGGGTCATCGGCGGCAATAGCGCGGAGAATACCCTGCGTCGCATCGAGAGACGCGTTATCGGCGAAGATATGTTCACGGTCATAGGCGGCGAGCGGCCCGTCGAACAACGCCTTTACCGCCTCGTAACAGGCGCGGACATTGCCTTCCTCGTTGAAGCATGGCGAAATGATCGAAATGCGTTTGCGAACTTTCATGGCCTGTTCCCGTTAAAAACGAACTGCCGCAACGACAGGTAGGAGAGGATCGTGAGGACCGGAAGGAGAAGCGCTTGCGCAAGAAGAGGCGCGACGCCGAGCATTTCAAGTGTGCGCAGCATCGCGATGTTGACGATGCATTGTCCGGCATAAACAATCATGAAACGCGGCAGCAATGTTGTTTCGCTCGAGCGAAAGACGATCCAGCCGGTCGAGGCAAAGTTGAACAACGCGCCGATGACTGTGGTTGCAATCACAGCCAAGGCTGATCCGGTGCCGCCGAGAATGAAGGCCGAGAAAATCAAATAGCCGACAAGTGTGTTGAGACCGCCGACAATCAGATACTTCATGAACTGTCGCACTTCGGCAGCACGGCGGACCGAGCGCAGCGCAATCATGCCGCCACCATCGCATTGATCGTACGGGCAAGGCCCTCTTCGAGACCCACCTGCGGCACCCAACCGGTCGCTGCGCTCAACCGCGTGCGGTCGCCCTGAAGGTGCATGATCTGCGCCGGACCAGAGGGTATTTCACCAAAAGTCAGGTCAAGGCGCGGTGCAACCTGATCGCGGATCGCTTCGGCAATGTCGCGGACGCGGGTCGCTTCGCCTGAACACAGATTGAAAACACCCGAGGCATCCGAAACCGCCGCCGCAAGGATCGCATCAGCGCAGTCATCAATGAACAGATAATCCCATTTCTGCGCGCCCATCGTCATTTTGGGCGGGATGCCAGCGGCCATTTGCGCAATCAGGCTGGGGATGAGCCAATTGCCGTTGTCGCCGGGACCATAAGGCGAAAACAGCCGCAGCCAGGCGAAGTCCACGCCGGCGTCGGCAGCGCGCTGGCGACCGAAATGATAGGCGGCTAGCTTGGCCACGCCATAGATCATCGTAGGGTTCGGTAGGTCATCTTCGCTGATCAACCGATCAAAGCGGCCATACTCGGCCTGCGATCCGATCCCGACAAACTTGCGCGCTCCGACGCGGATCGCGGCATCGACGAGGTGATTGCAGTGTTCGATGTTGGCAAACTGGATGTCACCGGCACGCGCCGCGCCTGATACGCCTTCCCACGCACTGTGGATGATAATGTCGGGCTGGACCGCATCGACCATGGCGTCAACAGCGGCATAATCGGACAGATCAACCGCATAATAGCTTGCTGTCGTTCCGGCCAAGCGAGCCGGTGCAGCGCTGCGTCCGGTGGCGACAACATCATGCCCGGCGGCAAGTGCGGCGCGCACGATAGCAGCGCCTACAAATCCGCCTGCTCCTGTCACCAATAATTTCACCGGATCGCCCCCGCGCGTTCTCATGCAGAGGGTAGTGAAAGATATTGGTTAACATGTTCTTTAGAAAGCGCGGCGACGTCGCCCTTTTTATGCCAGCATCGATACCAGTCGACACTTTGCTGCAACGCCTGTTCAAGCGTGAAGCGCGGCATCCAGCCCAGTTCAGTCTCGGCCTTCGCGCAATCGAGCATCAGCGTCGCTGCCTCATGCGGATGCGATCCCGGATCCTGAACCCATCGCGCGTCGTCACCCCATAATCTCGTCAGATGATCGACTACGTTTTGCACTGGCGCGGCATCGCTGACAGCGGGGCCAAAGTTCCACCCCTGGGCAAACGAATCCGGGTCGTTGCGCGTCTTCTCGGCAAGGAGAAGATAGCCATAAAGCGGCTCGAGCACGTGCTGCCAGGGACGTATGGCCAGCGGATTGCGGATCGATAGTGGCTTGCCGACTGAAAACGCACGCACCGCGTCGGGCACCAGCCGGTCCTCTGCAAAATCGCCACCACCGATGACGTTGCCCGCGCGCGCCGACGCCAGACCGATCCCGCCGTCACGCATGAAACTGTCGCGGTAAGCGGCAACGGCCAGTTCAGCGCAAGCCTTGCTGTTCGAATAGGGGTCGTGCCCGCCCATGCGGTCGCGCTCGTCATAGCCGCGCGAAAGCCCGAGATTTTCGTAACATTTGTCGGTCGTGACGACGATGATTGTCTTCACTGACGGCACACGGCGGCATGCGTCCATCAAGTTGACGGTGCCCATCACATTGGTCGCATAGGTCTCGACGGGCGTGGCGTAGGACGCACGGACCAATGGTTGCGCCGCCATATGCATCACGATGTCGGGCTTGGCATCGGCCAATGCCGCTTCCATCGAAGCCAAATCGCGGATGTCGCCGATATGGTGATCACAAAGCCGGTCGAGCGAAAGCAGGCCAAACATCGCCGGATCGGTCGGCGGCGCGAGACTATAGCCCGTCACCTTCGCGCCCAGCGCGTCGAGCATCAGCAGCAGCCAGCTCCCCTTGAACCCCGTATGTCCGGTAACGAAGACGCGGCGACCGGCCCAAAAGG
>JANOZQ010000254.1:0-5242 GCA_031429555.1 Sphingomonas sp.
TTCACTCCGAGTCGCAGCAAAAAGGAGCCACGTCGCAATGGACACCGCGCATATCGCCGCACTTCAGGCCAAACATTCCGGGATTGATCGCCGCATCGCAGACGAGATCGCCCGCCCCCTGCCCGATATGTCGATGCTTGCGACGCTGAAGAAACAAAAGCTGAAAATCAAAGAGGCAATCAGCAGCCTAATTCACTAGATTAGCGGAGTTTAAGCCCCGGCCGTCGCGATTTGTCGACGGTCGGCGTAAAACGCACATTGGGCTTTGCCGCGATTGGTGCGCGCGCTTCTTTCGGATCAATTTCCTGATCGAACGCAACGCCTGCGCGTTCATCGACGACCCAGGCAATCGTACCCGACACCGCACCAATGCCGCGCAAATTTGCCGAAACAACGGCGCCTTCGCGAAAAATCGCATTGCCGTCGATCATCATACCACCCGGCGACAAATTGCGTACGCGGACGACCACCGGCTTCAGTGCCCCTTCGACCGTGACCTCGCTCGTGAGGAAAAGGCTGTCGCGGGCCGCCTGGCGCTTTTTGGCAATCGATTCAGTAGTCATGGGCAAGTGCGACCAAAAGTTTCAACGGTCGCAACCATAGCCATCAACACTCACCGAATGGTAAACGTCATTCGTCGCGCGATACTTTTTCCTGGCGCTCGTGCTTTTCCTGCGCCTCGAGCGTCATTGTCGCAATCGGCCGCGCTTCGAGTCGGCCCAGCGAAATCGGTTCGCCGGTCACTTCGCAATAACCGTATTCGCCATCCTCGATACGGCGCAGTGCCGCGTCGATCTTGGTGATCAGCTTGCGTTGCCGGTCACGCGTGCGCAGTTCGATCGACCAGTCTGTCTCGCTCGACGCGCGGTCAGTGACATCGGGTTCGCGCAACGGCTCGTTCTGCAACGTTGTCAGCGTATCCTGCCCCTCGCGGAGCAGAGATTCTTTCCACGCGACCAGCTTTTCGCGGAAATAAGTAAGCTGGCGCTCGCCCATAAACTCTTCGTCCGCCGAGGGGCGATAAGCGTCGTCCGCTGCTTTCATAGATACCGTCGCATGGTCGTCATGGGGCTCCATTTGCTCCGCCAGAGTGGCCATTGCTCTCTCCTGTGTGCGCCGGTTTCCTGCGTTTTGCAGGTTCGCCGACGCGGTATGGCGGGCCTATAGCCATGCCCCGAAAGCCGCACAAGCGCTCACATTTCATCGCATTGCGCTTTCAAAACAGCCCCTAAATGGAACATTAACCGGAAAACTTGTTGCGCTGTGGTCACAATCTCGATCCAACACCCTAAAAAGTGGGTTAACCGGCTTGCACCGGTCCTTATTGTCTGCACGGTGAAAGTCAGAGACCGACCAGCGGGCACAGCCTAATGGTCGATCCGGGTAAACGGGGTTGGTGTTATGTCGGTAAAGATGGCTCTTGCAAAACTTTGCGCCTGCGCTTGCGGCGGCGCTATCATGGGCGGTGGTGCAATGCACGTTGCCCAGCAGCCACGCACGCAACACGTCAAGGTCCACAAGGTGAAGGCCAAAGTGCGCAAGCCCGTCGCTTACGCCCACCGCGCGGTAAAAGGTAAGCGCCTCGTAAAGCGCATCCGTCGCGTCTCGACACAATATGCCTGCGCCGCCGGTGGCATGGGCGGTGGCCGAACGGTCACCACAGTCACGCGCAGCGGCGGATCGCGCGGCGGTGGCATGATAGCAACACCATTGCCGCCAATGGGACCGGTTGATTCGGCCTATGCACAGTCTCAAGGCGGTCAAGGCGGCGGCTATCCCGTCGTTATCGGCGGATCGGGCGGCTACGGCGGTTATGGCGGTGGCGTGTTTGCCGGTGGTTTCTTCGGCGGCGGAAGTGGCGGCGGCGGCATTGTTGTCTCGTCGACCAGCAGCGGAGGCTCGACGTCGAGCGGCGGATCGGGCGGCAGTTCTTCGTCGACATCATCGGGTGGCTCGGGCGGCAGTTCGACATCAACCGGCGGCGTGAGCAGCACATCAGGGGGAAGCTCGACGTCGACCGGCGGTGTGAGCAGCACCTCGGGTGGTGTGTCATCAACCAGTTCGACGGGCGGTTCGTCAACGGGCGGTTCATCGACAAGCACCGGCGGTTCTTCGACCGGAGGATCATCGACCAGCACGGGTGGTTCTTCGACGAGTACCGGTGGCTCTTCGACATCGACCGGTGGATCATCGACCAGCACATCAACGGGCGGTTCGTCCACGTCGACTGGCGGCTCATCGACCAGCACATCGTCCGGCAACGTGTCGTCGACGTCTTCGACCAGCGGCGGATCGACGTCCACGTCGTCAAGCTCGTCAACAAGCTCAAGCACAAGCTCGTCAACAAGTTCGTCATCGAATGGCAGCACGAGCAGCAGCGGAGGCAGCAGCGGCGATCCTACGGACGTGCCCGCACCGCCGATGGTGATGCTTTTCGGTCTCGCCGCCGCCGGCCTTGTCGCCCGCGGACGCTTTGCAAAACGCGCCGAGGCCTAGATCAAGCACAAACAAAACGGGCGCGGTATCAAAACCGCGCCCGTTTTTGTGTCTTCAGCAGATCAAAATGGTGGAGCCTAGCGGTCTCGAACCGCTGACCTCAACACTGCCAGTGTTGCGCTCTACCAACTGAGCTAAGGCCCCATTCCGAGAGTGCGGTCTATGCCAGACCGCACGCCCTTGCAACGTCGCTTCGCAGCAATGTCTTAAAATCAGACTTCCTGTTCGCCTTGTCCGGTATCGACGCCCAGATCGTCATCACCGCCCAAATCGACTTCGTCGTCCGGTGACTTTTCGGCATCTTCGTCGACGTCGATGTCCAAATCATCATCGCCCAGATCGGCATCGGCGACCACCGCTTCCTTCTTGGGTGCGTCAAACGGCAACGGTTGTTTGGATTTCAGGATCGATTCGGGAACCCAGATATTCCCGCAGGCAATGCAGGTCACCGGGTCTTCTTTTGTCAGATCGTAAAAGCGGGCCGCACATTTCGGACAAGTCCGCTTCGTGCCCCATTCAGGCTTAACCATGGGCTCTTTTAGCTCCAGAAAAATCAGGGAAATCGAGGGCAAGCCCTGCGAAGTTGAGCGCCCTTGCCATAGCGAATCGCCGCTGTCAAAGCCGCGCGCTATGAACGTCTCCCCCCGCGCCTTTTCTGAATCCGGTCCGCTGACGGGCAATGTGACCGTTCCCGGCGACAAATCAATCTCGCACCGGGCATTGATGCTATCCGCATTGGCAGTGGGCGAGTCGGTAGTTGAAGGCTTACTCGAAGGGGAAGATGTGCTCGCCACGGCGGCAGCGATGCGGGCGATGGGGGCACAGATCGAGAAGCGTGGCGGTCGGTGGCACGTCCACGGCGTTGGCGTCGGCGGACTGCTCCAACCGGCATCAGCGCTCGACATGGGTAACTCGGGCACGTCAACACGCCTGCTTATGGGCCTTGTCGCCACGCACCCGATCACGGCGACGTTCACCGGTGATGCGTCGTTGAGCAAGCGCCCGATGGACCGCATCATTGATCCCCTTTCGAAAATGGGGGCCGCGTTCACCCCCAGTCCCGGCGGCCGCTTGCCCCTCATGGTGCGCGGTATTTGTCCGGCTGTTCCTGTCGAATACCGCCTGCCCGTCGCATCGGCACAAGTGAAGTCGGCGATCCTGCTCGCGGGGTTGAATACACCGGGCATTACCCGCGTGATTGAACCCGTCCCGACCCGCGACCACAGCGAGCGGATGCTGGCAGGCTTCGGTGCTGAGGTTACACGCGAGGGCGACACGATTTCGATTCGCGGCGAGGCAGAACTTCAACCGCAAAATATCGTTGTTCCCGGCGATCCCTCGTCGGCGGCGTTCCCTACAGTCGCTGCGCTGCTCGTCCCCGGCTCGGTGATCACCATCGAAAATGTCGGCATGAATACCACCCGCAACGGCATCTACACCGTCCTGAAAGCAATGGGCGGCGACATTACGCTGGTTAACGAACGCATTGTCGGCGGCGAACCTGTTGCGGACCTCATCGTCCGCCATTCGTCGCTGACGGGCATCGAAACCAGTCTTGATATCGTGCCCACCATGGTTGACGAGTTCCCCATCCTGTTCATCGCTGCCGCCCTCGCCAAGGGCCGCAGCATCTTCCGTGGCCTCGATGAACTCCGGGTCAAGGAATCGGACCGGATCACGGTGATGGCCTCTGGATTGCGCGCTATTGGTGCATCAGTAGAGGAACTCCCCGACGGCCTGATCGTTGACGGACGTGATGGCGATCCCTTCTCCGGCGGCGCGACAATTGCCGCACAGCTTGATCATCGTATCGCCATGAGCTTCGCTATCGCAGGGCTCGTTTCAAAGCAGCCCGTCACGATCGACGACATCAGCCCCGTTGCGACCAGCTTCCCGACGTTCGAAACCATGCTTGCTGGCCTCGGCGCATGATCAGCCCGCTCGCTGCCGACATCATTGGCATTTGTGGCAGTGTTCTGTTCATCAGCGCGTTCCTCTATGCCAACATCTCACCCGCGATGAACAAGATTTTATTCAATATTTTCAATTTGATCGGTGCGATTCTTCTGCTGATTTCTCTATCTGTTCACTTCAATCTCGCGGCTGTCGTCCTGGAGGTTGCATGGGCGATGATCGCAATCTTTGGCCTCTTCACCGCGCTACGGGCGCGCGCATGATCATCGCGGTCGATGGCCCCGCCGCGTCGGGCAAAGGCACCATCGCCCGCGCGCTTGCGGCTCATTTCGGATTGCCGCATCTCGATACCGGCTTGCTCTATCGCGCCGTTGGCCTCGCCGTCCTGCGCCACGGCGGCGATCCGAGCCACGAGATCGACGCCCTGCGCGCCTGCGACGTCGGCGATGCGATGCTAACCGATCCCGAAATCCGCAGCGAAGCGGCATCCCGAGCGGCGTCGGTCGTGTCCGCGCATGCGGCGGTGCGTACGGCGTTGCTCGAACGGCAACGCGCATTTGCCCGGCAGCCAAAGGGCGCAGTCCTCGACGGTCGGGACATCGGCACAATTATTGCGCCCGATGCCGATGCCAAACTCTACGTGACCGCGGCACCGCAAATCCGCGCCCAACGCCGTTATGATGAGCTCATCCACAATGGTGCGCACGTCACCCTCGATCACGTCCTTGCCGACATCCAGAGCCGCGACGCCCGCGATTCGGGACGAGCGACAGCGCCTTTGACGCGGGCAACCGATGCCGACTTGCTCGACACGAGCGATCTCGCTATAGAC
>JANOZQ010000255.1:0-4462 GCA_031429555.1 Sphingomonas sp.
AGGCGTGACTTGATAATCGACGCCACGCCAAGCGATGCCGCCAGTGCCGCTGCCGGTCCCGCCGCCTGCCACAATTCGGGCCAGCCACGTTCGCGCATGGCCATAATGAACAGGAAGGACAGCCCGGCCTGCAACGCCAGCGCGCCCAGCGAAATCATCATGTTGCGGTGGCGCGCGATATAGACAAGTGCCGCTTCACTGACCACGGCGGTTGCCGCCAGCACTTCGGCAAGCAGCAGGAACGCCAGCGCACCATTGCCGCCGACGAACACGCCGCCCGCGCCGATCAACCCCATGATCGCGGCGCCGGGAATACCGAGCGCAAGCGCGATCCCGGCTTGGGCGGCAACGATCCAGAACCCGACCTGGCTGATCGCGGCGGCAATTGCGGGGCGGTTCCCGGCTTCCAGATTGCGCGTGATGACGGGGCCAAGGACCGGATCGAAACTCGTCTTGAGCTTCTGCGGCAACGACGCCAGATTTTGCGCCACATAATAAATCCCGACAGCGGCAGGCGAAACAAACAGCCCGAGGATTGCGAGATCGATCCGCCGCGATCCCCACTCAATCGCGTCGGTCGCGGCCAGCGGCAAATTACGCCGTGCCATCGGAATCAGACTTTCGCCGGTGGGTCGCCACGCGCCAGGCCATTCATACGTCCGCACAAACGGGATCAGCGCCGCGATAAACGCTGCCGCCATCGACAAGGCATAAGCCGTCAGCAAGCCATCGCGGATCGACCACCATGACAGCGCGAGTGCGGCAATGCTGATCGTCCACGGCTCGACAATGGCGCGCGCGGTCACGGTGGCGGCGACATTGAACCGGTAAGCAAGCGCTGCTAGCATTACATCGGTCGCAGCGATCATGAAAATCACCAGCGGCAGCAGGCTGTCGAACCCGTCGACCATGCTGTTGGGAAACATCGCTTGCGGGAAAAACATCAGTGGCAGGGTGAGCACGGCCGATGCGCCCAGCACGAGCAACAGTGCGTCCCAGACAACATGGCCCGCCCCGCGCGGATCATTGGTCAGTTGCAGGGCCAGCCCACGCTTCAGCCCGAGCGTGGCCAACTGCGCCGCAAATTCCACGACCAGCACGGCGTAGGCCATTCGCCCCAGCGCCTCAGGGCCATAAATCCGTCCCGCGATAAACAAAAACGGCACGCGCGCGGCGAGGCGCAACATGAACCCGAACACATTTGTCCGTCCGCCCTTTGCCAATGCGGCAAGGTCGGCTTCGGAACTGCTCAATGCGCGGTGCCCCAGCTTAACCCGGTGCCGATTTCGACATCGAGAGGGACGTCGAGTTTGACGAGCGGTTCGGCGGCGGTCGCCATCACGTCACGGATCACGGCACTCGCCGCCTCAACATTGCCTTCGGGCAGTTCAAATACAAGTTCGTCATGCACCTGAAGCAACATCCGGACATTGGGCAGTCCTGCAGCTACGAGCGCCGGGAGCATCCGGACCATCGCGCGCTTGATGATGTCCGCGCACGTCCCTTGGATCGGCGCATTGATCGCGGCGCGCTCGCTGCCTTGGCGCTCGGCCTGGTTCGCCGATTTGATGCGCGTGAAATGGACTTTGCGCCCGAACAATGTTTGGGTGAAGCCGGTTTCGCGGACACGCTCAAGCGTTTCGGCGATGTAGCGGTTGATGCCGGGAAAGCGTTCGAAATAGCGGTCGATCAGCGCCTGTGCCTCGTCCGCCGTGGTGCCCATCCGGCCCGCCAGTCCCCAGCGCGATATGCCGTAAAGGATCGAGAAATTGATCGTCTTGGCGCGGCCCCGCGTATCGCGGTTGACTTCGCCGAACAATTCCATCGCGGTCAGGCTGTGGATGTCGTCGCCATTGGCAAACGCGGCCTTCAGCGCGGGCACGTCGGCCATGTGCGCCGCCAACCGCAGCTCGATCTGAGAATAGTCGGCGCTGAGCAGGACATTGCCGGGTTCGGCGACAAACGCCTCGCGGATACGGCGGCCGTTTTCGGTGCGGATCGGAATGTTCTGGAGGTTGGGGTCGTTCGACGACAGCCGCCCGGTCTGCGCCCCGATCAGGCTGTAGCTGGTGTGGACACGCCCCGTTTCGGGATTGATCTGCTGTTGTAGCGCATCGGTATAGGTCGATTTGAGCTTCGCCACTTGCCGCCAGTCGAGCACTTTCTGCGCAATCGGCACGCCTTGCCCGGCCAGTTTTTCGAGTTCGGCGGCATCGGTCGAGTAAGCGCCGGTCTTGCCCTTACGCCCGCCTTTCAGCCCCATTTTGTCGAACAGGATCACGCCCAGCTGCTGCGGGCTGCCGATGGCGAAGGGCTGCCCCGCCATTTCATGGAGTTCAGCTTCGAGCGCGCCCATCTGATGCGCGAATTCGGACGAGAGCCGCGCAAGATGCTCGCGATCGACTTTGACGCCTTCACGCTCCATCGCCGCGATCACGGGGACAAGGGGGCGGTCCACCCGCTCGTAAACGGTCGTCACGGCGTCGGGCGAAAGGCGCGGTTTCAGTTTCTGCCACAGCCGCAGCGTCACGTCGGCGTCCTCGGCAGCATAGCGCGTCGCGTCGCGCAACGGCACTTGCGCAAAAGTCAGCTGGTTTTTCCCCGTCCCGCACACATCCTTATACGCAATGCAGCTGTGGCCGAGGTGGAGTTGCGCAAGCTCATCCATGCCATGATTATGACGCCCCGCATCAAGCGCAAAGCTGAGCACCAGCGTGTCGTCGAATGGCGTGATAACGATGTCGTGCCGCGCAAGGATCGTCATGTCGTATTTGAGATTCTGGCCGATTTTCAGGACCGAAGGGTCGGCCATCAGACCGCGCAGCCGGTCGAATGCCGCGGCTGCGTCAATCTGATCAGGCTTTTCGGCCAACAAGTCCGTGCCGCCATGCGCCAGCGGCACATAACAAGCTTTCCCCGCCGCCGTCGCCAGACTGAAACCGATGATCCGCGCTTGGGTTGCATCCAATCCGTCGGTCTCGGTATCGACCGCAACGATACCCCCCGAAGCCGCTTCGTCAATCCAGCGGTCGAGCGCATCAAGGGTCGTCACGCATTCGTAGGCATCGAGATCGAACGGCTCGTCAGGCACCGGCGCAGCTTCGACAGCCGTTGCGGTCGCTGGCACTGCCGCAGGACCGCTGCCCAGTTTGGTCAGCAGCGAGCGAAAGCCGTGATGCTCAAGAAACGCGCGCAAAGGCTCTTCGGGAATGCCTTTTAGTAGCAAATCCTCAAGCGGTTCGGGCAGGTCGCAATCATCCTTCAGCGTCACCAGCACCCGCGACAGCCGTGCCATGTCGGCATGCTCGATCAGATTGTCGCGCAATTTACTGGCTTTCATGGCGGGAGCCGCCGCCAGCACTGCCTCCAGATCACCATGCTCGACAATCAGTTTCGCCGCCGTCTTCGGCCCCACGCCCGGAACCCCCGGCACATTGTCGACGGTGTCTCCCATCAGCGCCAGCACATCACCCAGCTGAGCCGGCTCGACCCCGAATTTCTCGACAACCTCGGGCGCGTTCAGCCGCCGGTTGTTCATCGTGTCGAACAGGTCGAGACCCGGCTGGATCAGCTGCATCAAGTCCTTGTCGGACGACACGACCGTCACCTGCCACCCCTGCGCCAGTGCGGCCTTGGCATAGCAAGCAATAATATCGTCGGCTTCCAGCCCCTCGGTCTCGATACATGGCAGTGAAAACGCCCGCGTCGCATCGCGGATCATCGGGAATTGCGGCACCAAATCTTCGGGTGGCGGGGGGCGCTGCGCCTTGTATTTATCGTACAGGTCGTTGCGGAACGTCTTCGACGATTTGTCGAGAATCACCGCCATATGCGTCGGTCCGTCGGCCTTGTGCAGCGCTTCAGCCAGTTTCCACAGCATGGTCGTGTAGCCATAGACCGCGCCCACGGGCTCGCCGCGGATATTGGTCAGCGGCGGCAGTCGGTGATAGGCGCGGAAAATGTAACCCGAGCCATCGACGAGATAGAGGTGGTTTGTGGACATATTATGCAGCGGTTTAGCAGGGTAATGCCGCTATGCCAGTGGAGAGAGTGGAATGGCCGAACGCTTTGCCAAAGACTTCCAGCGCCACCGGCAGCCGTGGACGTCGGACGAGGTTCAAAAGCTGCACCGGCTTGCCGCCAAATCGATGTCACTGAAAGCCATCGCCAAGGCCATGACACGAAGCGAGGAATCAGTGCAGGCGCGGGCGAAACTCGACGGGTTGAAAGTCAGCAAGCTGCGCTAAATCTTGTCGGCATAAAGCATCCGGTTCGGCCCGAGCATACCAAGCACTTGCGGGACCATATGCCGCGCGACGGCAAAGCATCCCTCGCTGCGCCCGACTTTGCCCCACGTCGCGATATGGTCTTCGCTGACATAATCCGCGCCGTGGACAACAATTGCGCGGGGTTCGGCGTTGCTGTTGTCGGCATCGAGGCCGAGCAGGCGCATCGACTGGCC
>JANOZQ010000256.1:0-5191 GCA_031429555.1 Sphingomonas sp.
ATGCAATCAGGACAGCCACGGGTTGCAGGATTTCTGTCGACACTATGCTTCTCCCCAGACCTGCCAGAAAATGCCCCAGTCCGTTGTCAAAAGCAACTAGTCGAAAATCGCACCCCATTTGCGCTTTGCACGGTTTTTCCATGCGCCGCGGTGATAGGCGTCGCTGGCGAGGAGCGGCATGACCGAACCTGCTTCGGCGAAAACCATTTGTTCGATGCCGGTGTTGACCTTGCCCCAGCTCGCCGCTTCCTGAAGGGTCGATGAGGAACACGCACCGTCGCGGACGTCGGCAACGGTGATCTGGACAGCATATTTGTGAACCTGCACATCGTCATGGCCGAGGATTTCGGCGCAGACGACCGTGTCCTGAATGAAATTCTTCGGCACGCCGCCGCCGATCATGAGGAGGCCCGTGGTGCCTGCCTTGATCTTGATGTCGGTTAGCTCACGGAAATCGGCGATGGCGTCGAGGACCATGTAGGACTTACCTGCCTTGGCGCGGTCGACTTGATGCTTGACGAGACCGAAGCCCGCCGATGAATCGACGAATGCGGGGCAGAAGATCGGCACGTCATGCTCATAAGCGAGCTTGACGAGGCTGTTGTCCTTCTTGCCGTGCTCGACGAGATATTTGCCCATTTCGCGGATGAACGCGCGGCTCGAATAGGGACGCGGCTCGAGCGTTTCAGCAATCTCGAAAATCGTGTGGTCGACGTGCTGGAGCTGTTCCTCGTCGATATAGGTGTCGTAGATGCGGTCGATGAGCAGCGAGCGCAGCGTATCGTCGTCGGGCACTTCAAGTGCTTGATAATGCTTGTGGCCGAGCCCTTCGAAGAAATCCATGTCGACGATGGTTGCGCCGGTTGCGACGATGCCGTCGATCATGTTCGATTCGAGCAGCCTGGCATAAAGATCCATGCACCCGCCCGCGCTTGTCGAGCCCGCAATCACAAGGAAAATCGAGCAATCTGGGTCTTCGAGCATCTGGTTATAGATGCCGGTCGCCCGCGCGAGATCGCGGCTCGTGAAGCTCATTTTGCCCATTGCATCGATGATTGGGCGCGCGTCGAAGCTTGTGATGTCGATATGTTCGACGGTCGTCGAGAGCAGCTCGGCTTTGCGCTGGGCGTTGATCTGGGGGGTGGTCATATTATGATCTCCATTACGTCATCCCAGCGAAAGCTAGGATCCCTCACATCAAGGGACCCCAGCTTTCGCTGGGATGACGGTTATTTATGTGCCTTGGTTACAGCTTGACGACGTTCGACGGCAACTGCTGTTCAGCCTCAACATAAAGCGAGGCCATCGGCTCGTCGGTTACCTCGATGCTTTCAACCGAACCAAAGCCGTTGAACCCGGTCCGCATCGCGCAACCATAAGCGCCGAGCATACCGATTTCGATATAGTCACCTGCTTTCGTGTCCGCAGGCAAGTAGAACGGCCCTGCCATGTGATCCATGTCGTCGCAGGTCGGGCCGTAGAAGCTGAATGCCATGTCCCTTGCATTCGAATCGGGTTCACGCAGCAGTTCGACCGGAAAACGCCACCCGATATGTGCAGCATCGAACAGCGCACCATAAGCACCGTCGTTGATGTAAAGTTCCTCGCCGCGCCGCTTTTCAACGCGGACAATCAGCGATGAATATTCGGCACACAGCGCGCGACCGGGTTCGCACCACAGTTCGGATGAGTAACTGACCGGCAGATCTTCGAAGCATTTGTGGATGACGTCAAAGAAGACTTCAAGCGGTGGCGGTTCCATGCCGGGATAGCTCGACGGAAACCCTCCGCCTACATCGACGACGTCGACGGTGACCGCCGCATCGACGATTGCAGCCCGCACACGCTGCATCGCTTCGGTGTACGCGGCGGGTGACATTGCCTGGCTGCCAACATGGAAGCAGATGCCGAGCGCGTCGGCGAGTTGGCGTGTTGCAATAAGAAGCTGTCGAACTTCATGTGGTTCAGCCCCGAACTTCGAAGCCAGACTGAGCTTTGAGTGCTCCGATGACACGCGAAGGCGCACGCACAAGGTCAGGTCAGTCGCGCTTTTCGTCGCGCGCTCGATCTTCTCGAGTTCTTCCATTGTGTCGAGCGAGAACGTCCGGACGCCATGCTCGAAATAAGCCTCGGCAATCGCTTCCTCGGCCTTCACGGGGTGCATGAAACACAATGTCGCTTGCGGCAGCGTGCGCGCGACTAGGCGCACCTCGGCAATCGACGCCACGTCGTAATGCGTGATGCCACTGTCCCACAGGATCACGAGAAGGTCCGGTGATGGATTCGCTTTCACGGCATAGATCGATCGTCCCGGAAACTTCTCCACAAAGAAGCGGGCGGCACGCGATGCAGCATGCGGACGAAGAAGCGTAACCGGCTGGACCGGCTTCAGGGACGTTGCTAGCCCCAGCGCGTTATGATGATTGTGCAATTCAAGGGACCTCCAAATGGCTTTCGCCGGTCGTTGAGCTGCCTTGCGGTTGGAAGTCCCATGGGGCAGCGGGAAGCGCGCATCTATGCAGCGCAAAGGTTGATGTAAAGTGTAATATATGCGGATGGTCGCAAAAATGTCATGAAAGGAGACAATCGTGCGAATACCGACGGCAGAGGGTGTGGATAATGCGGCGAAATCGGTTGCCGCGATTCTGCCGCCGACGCCATTGTTTGATGTCGAAATTAACGGTGTCACAGTGTTTGCCAAGGCCGAATCATTACAGCCGGTCGGCGCGTTCAAAATTCGCGGGGCATGGCACCGGTTGAGTTCGCTAACGACCGAGGAGCGAGCACGCGGGGTCGTTGCATTTTCGTCGGGTAATCATGCGCAAGGCGTGGCGTGGGCCGCGAAACGCCTCGGGATAAGCGCGACGATTGTGATGCCATCCGACGCGCCGGTGGCTAAAGTGGCAGGCACGCGGGCGCTGGGGGCTGACATTGTTTTTTATGATCGAGCGACCGAAAGCCGGGAAGCTATCGCCGCTGCGCTTGCGACCGAGCGCGGAGCAGCACTGGCACCGAGTTTTGATGATCCTTGGGTCATCGAAGGGCAGGGGAGTGCCGGACTTGAGGCGATTGACCAGATGGCAGCGCGCGGGTTGCCGCCTCCCGATCTGATCGTGACTTGTTGCGGCGGCGGCGGATTGGCGGCGGGATTGGCGCTGTCCTGCCCCGGCGCGCGCATCATCATCGTCGAGCCCGAAGGGTGGGACGACATGACGCACTCGCTCGCCGGGGGAGCGATTGTGCCGGTCATCGACAACCCGCCGCCGACCGCGTGCGATGCGTTACAGACACAACGGGTTTCGCCGATGACATTCGACATCCTGCAAGCACGTGGCGCGAAGGGCGTGGCAGTCAGTGAAGACGAGACCGAAGATGCAATCCGCTTTGCCTTCGAACATCTCCGGTTGGTGCTTGAGCCGGGCGGGGCAGTGGCATTGGCAGCGCTTCTGAGCGGCAAAGTGGTCCCGACCGAACGAACATTGGTCATTTTGTCGGGCGGCAACGTTGACGCAGCGCAATTTGCAGCAATCATATTGCGGTCATGATGGCTTTGGTCTTGATGGCAGTTGCCATGATCGGGGCAACGACGCTGGCCTGGGGTGGATTTACACTTGTCCGTACAAAGCGCGATACGACACGGGGGTGGTTGATGATTGTCGCTGCCGCCGTTGTCGTTGGAAACGTGCTGATCCTGACGGTTTAACGGTCGGGCAGATTGTCAAACGTCCGGCGGATTTCCTTCAAGGTTTCAGTCGTGATGTGCAAATCAGCGTGGTCGAACTCGGACATAATTTCAGTGATGTCGGGCGCGACGTCCGCAATGGCTTCAGCATGTTTTGCGCGACCGGCTTCGGTGACGAAGACGCATTCAAAACCATCGACCCAGTCAACCTCGACCAATCGGCGAGCCGCCAATTCGGTAACCGTGGCGCGCACGGCAACAGTTTCGACCTGAAAACACCAGGCAAGCGTTTGCAGTTTTTCCGAGTCTTTCCCAAGCCGGACAAAATAGTTGAGCACGGCAAAATCGACCGAGCGCAGATCGGCAAAATGCTGCGGTTCGAAGCGCTGCCGGACAAGATGCTCGAGAATCGCGATTTCGGTAAACAGGTCGAGATACAGCCGCTTGGTATTTTCATCATAGGCAAGCGCATCGTCGGCCATGTCTTTGCTCCTTACCGGATCGGCGAATCGGGCGCGAGACGCATGTCGAGATAGCGATCCACTGACTTCATCAGTTCGACCTGCTCGTGCTCGAAGAAATGGTTGGCTCCACGGATTTCGTCATGATGGATCGTGATGTGCCGCTGCGTGCGGAGTTTATCGACCAGCTTTTGCACCGCATTCGGCGTTACCACTTCATCACCCGTGCCCTGAATGATGATCCCGGATGAAGGGCAGGGGGCAAGAAACGTGAAGTCGTACATGTTCGCGGGTGGGGCAATCGAAATAAAGCCCTTGATCTCGGGGCGGCGCATCAGGAGTTGCATGCCGATCCAGGCACCGAAGCTGAATCCGGCGATCCATGTCGTCTGCGCTTCGGGATGGATGGACTGGACCCAGTCGAGCGCCGATGCGGCATCGGACAATTCACCGACGCCGTTATCGAACACGCCCTGCGACTTACCCACACCACGGAAATTGAAACGTAACGTGGCAAAGCCGCGCCGGGTGAACGTCTGATACAATGACTGGACAATGCGGTTGTTCATCGTGCCGCCGCCTTGCGGATGTGGGTGCAGGATCATCGCGACCGGTGCGCGCGGGCGCGGACCGGGATTGAAACGACCTTCAAGGCGACCTTCCGGCCCCGGAAAAATAACTTCAGGCATGAGCACTTTCTGTAAAATGTAGCCGCGCGTTGATGATGTCGCGCGTTGCGGTCGCGGCCTATATAGGCAAGGAGACATTTAGAGCAACGATTACGGACACCGACGCCTTGGCCGACCGGCTTTATCTTGATTATGCCGCGACAACACCTGTGTTGGCCGTGGCGCGAGCGGCTGTTGCCGAGGGGTTTGTGCGATGGGCCAATCCGTCGTCGCCGCATGCCGAAGGGCGGGCCGCGAAGGCTGCATTGGAGGATTGTCGCGATCGTATGAAATCTGCCTTCGATTGGGACGGCGAAGTGCTGTTCACGAGTGGCGCGACCGAAGCGATTGCGATGGCACTGCAGCGTGTCGACGCCGAT
>JANOZQ010000257.1:0-2296 GCA_031429555.1 Sphingomonas sp.
ATGAAATGCGACTGGTCGTAAAAACCGTTGTCGATCAGATCCTGTGCACCCGCTTCGTGTTTCGCCAGCATGATGGCCGCCCGCAGCGCCCGATATTTGCGCGCGAGGAGTTTGGGGGGCGAGCCGTAGATTGCTTTACAATTACGCTCGACCTGTCGACGCGACAGACCGGTTGCGGCAACGAGGCAGTCAACACTTGGTGATGGTGAATCCGCAAGCCAGCCATCGACAATCCGTGCGAAATCGAAAGCGGCGCTGTGCCCGCGGGCGATCAAATGGCGTGCCAACGCACTACCGATCAGTACTTTTTGTTCGATCGTTGTGGTGGCACGCATTTCCTCAAGCGTTTTATAGAGTCCCTTGCCGAACAATTCGGTCGCGTCGACGACGCGGTTGACGAGGAGCGAGGCTTCGAAATCAAGCAAGCTGCCCCAGCCCGCCGGGAGCAGCCCCGCGCCAAAAGTATGCACCGGGCCGACAACGCGGACGCGCGTGGGACCAGTGGTCGGGCCGACAATCTGGATCGCGGGTGCTTTCTGCACAGTGCCGTCGGCAAAGCTGTAGGTTGTGTCGCTGCCCGCAAGCTGAAAGCGGACCTGCGCAAGGTCAGCGCGTTCGACATCTTCGAAAACGGGCACGTCAGCACGGAACTCGTAAAACACCGACAGGTGCTTGCGCAGCGACTCATCCGCGGCCGCATAGTCGAGCGTAATGGCTGCCATTTTTTAAATGCGCCCCTGATTATGCTTTATGGCCGTGATATAACCACAAACGGCCCACAAAGAAAAGCGGCCCGGCACGGTTTCCCGCGCCGAGCCGTAAGTGAAAAGGTTTCCCGAACTTTCGCCCGGGAGCCCTTCGGGTCGCATGGGTCTGCTACGCGCCCGTAAGCGAGTCGTATTGGACAGAATCGACATTAACCCTTTATTCTTGTGTTTTTTTATGGCGCAATTTTTGACCCGTTGGTCGCGCCCTGATAGCGGCAGAACGATGCTTTACCGCCTGGCGCGCCCGATGCTGTTCACGCTCGATCCCGAATCGGCACACCGTGCAACGATTTTTGCCTTGCGCGGATTGCCGACCCGACAGCCACGGTTCGACTCGCGATTGGCAACCACCGTGGCAGGGATTAATTTCCCCTCGCCGGTTGGTCTCGCGGCAGGGTTCGACAAGGATGCCGACGTGCCTGATGCGATGCTCGGCCTTGGCTTTGGATTTGTCGAAGTCGGGACGATCACGCCATTGCCGCAGACCGGCAATCCGAAGCCGCGCCTGTTCAGACTGGTCGAGGATAATGGCGTTATCAACCGGATGGGTTTTAACAATGGCGGCCATGCAGCAGCGCTGGCGCGGCTTTCGGTGCGCAAGCGGCGGGGCGTCGTCGGCGTGAACATCGGCGCGAACAAGGATACGGTGGACCGCGTTGCCGATTATGTGGCGGGGATGCGGGCGATGTCACCGCATGCCGATTACATCACGGTCAACATTAGTTCGCCGAACACGCCGGGATTGCGGGGTTTGCAGGATAAAGCCGCGCTGGATGAGTTGCTCGATGCCGTGATGGCGCGGCGGACGGTTCCGGTCTTCCTGAAAGTCGCGCCGGACCTTGATACGCAAGCGATTGATGATGTTGCGGCGGTGACAATGGCGCGCGGGCTTGATGCTTTGATTGTCGGTAATACGACGATTGCTCGTCCGGCGATGCATTCGCGCTGGCAGGGCGAAGCGGGGGGCTTGTCGGGTGCGCCGCTGAAATCTTTGGCGTTGGAAAAGCTAAAGGCATTCCGCAGCGCCACAGGCGGGCAAATGCCGCTGATCGCAGCAGGCGGAATCGACAGTGCGGACGAAGCTTATGCGCGGATCAGGGCAGGCGCATCGTTGGTCCAGATTTATTCGGCACTGGTCTATCATGGCCCCGGCTTGGCGAAATCGATTGCGGCGGGCCTTGCGCATCTGCTCGAGCGCGACGGATTTGCGCATGTTGGCGATGCTGTGGGGGTAGACGCGATTTAGCTTTGCCGCCTAGGATAGGCAGATGATCCGTTTGCTCATAGCGCTTGTCGCTTTCGCTCTTCCTGTGGCTGCATTTGGCGCAGGGGGTGTCGTCTCGTCCGCTGATCCCCGCGCGACCGAGGCGGGGCAGCAAATATTGCGCGAAGGCGGTAGCGCTGCCGACGCAGCAATGGCGATGATGCTTGCGCTGACCGTGGTCGAGCCGCAATCGTCGGGCATCGGTGGCGGTGGTTTCATCCTTTATCATGATGCCAGCACGGGCAAACTCGCAACGATCAACGGG
>JANOZQ010000258.1:0-6886 GCA_031429555.1 Sphingomonas sp.
CATCGGTGATGTGACGCATTTGGCCAGGATTTTCCCGATGATGCTCGACAAGCTGATCAAAACGGGACGCGGCGGCTGGCTTGATCAGGAAATGGAGCGGCTTGCCGATCCTTCCAATTATGTCACCGAGCTTGAAGATGCATGGCTGCGCGTGAAGATTGCGAGCCGCAAGCCCGAGGTGCTGGGGCGGTTGCGCGCGCTGGCTTCGTGGCGCGAGAGTGAAGCGCGGAGCAAGAACCTGCCGCGCGGACGCATCGTCAAGGACGAAACCCTTGGCGACCTCGCAATGCACCCGCCTCGCACACAGGGTGACTTGTCCAAAGTGCGTGGGCTTTCGGCATCATGGGCGGGCAATGACATTGGTGGGAGAATGATGGCCGCGTTGGCGAACGCCGGACCGCTCCCGGCCGAACTCATGCCGACGCGCGAGGACCGCAAACCGGGCCTCGGCAAGGACGGCGCGCTGATCGCTGATCTCCTCAAACTTTTACTTAAAATCCGCGCGAAGGAATCGAACGTCGCGCCACGCCTCCTGGGTCGCACTGATGATCTCGAATTGCTGGCGGCGGGCGTCCGTGACAACCTGTCGATCCTCACTGGCTGGCGCTATGACCAATTCGGTCGGGATGCGCTTGACCTTGTCGAGGGACGGCTGGCATTTGCCGTCATCAACGGCAAGATGAAAATGACGCGAACCGAGGACATCGCATGAGGGCACTTCTTGTTTTAGCATGTTTACCTATAGCTGGCTGCGCGACAACACCGGCGCAGCGGGTATGTGACGCTGCCAACACTGGCGCACTTACCGGGTCAACAGCGTCGACCGAACTTGGCGACCAAGTCCTGAAAGCAACGGGCGCGCGAACATTGCGTTGGGTTCAGCCTGGAACAATGGTCACGATGGATTTCCGTCAGGACCGTGCCAACGTCAGGCTCGATTCCGGTAATCGGGTGACGAAGATCGATTGCGGATAAAATCAGGCGATCGCTGCGGTCCGCCCCAAAAGTGCTGCCAGTTGTCTGTGCCGTCGTTCGACAGCATCGCCGTATAGCGCGCGCTGATCGGGGGGGAGCCGTAGTGTCAATGCGTAGGTGGTCATCGTAAGTCCACTCCTCGATAGCGGTTCCGCAACGCCGCCGCTCAGCCGTTGCCCCAGTCGCATTGCCAGGCCCCAGACCGAAGCGCGCGCCAAATCTTCGGGAGACGCCAATTGGGTGACGACCGGCGACGCCATCAGTCCGCCGCCAAAACTCGCCGCCAGGGCTTGTCCGACCATCGCCCGCCCGCGTGCATCGACACCCACCCAGTTGCCGTGCAGCGAGACTTCAAGTCCACGTTCGGCACGAAATTCGGGACTCGCTGCCCACGCGACATCACCAAGGAGACAGGCAGCATGGCGCAGGCGCGCATCAGCAGCACTGTCGCTGGCAAACAAGGGTGCGATCCAGCGCGCCAGCAAATCACCATGTTCGTCAAACCGCCCTTGCCGCGCACCGGCAGCGCGCGTTGCCGCGATCAGCGGATCCTCGCGCCGCTGTTCACTGGTCAGGCCTGCGTAGAGCAGCCCCTCACGCAGTCCAAAAGCAGACACGATAAGCGAAGATGACCCGAGCTGACGCGCCAGAGTGGCCAGCAATGCCGCTGCATCGCCCAGCGCAGGAATACGCGTGCTGGAGAGCGCTTCGATTGCTTTCAGGGCTTTGCGGTCAATGCGTGACACGGCACGGACCAGTCGCACGGCAGCCTGCGGTGGCATGGCATAATGATGCAGCACGGGCAGCGGATAGTCGGTCAAGTGCATATGCAGCCGTGCCAATGCCCGCCATGAGCCACCAACGAGGTACAGGGGTAAGTCGCGCTCGACGTTCTTCCACCCCGCCTTCATCAGCAGCTTTTTGACATGCGTGTCGAGCGAACGCCGCCCCTTTGCACGGATCGGCGGCAGGCGAAGGACGCCGAGCGGCAGCGAAATGCGGTCGCGCACCACGCCGCCTTTGACGCGCACGAGCTCAAGACTGCCACCGCCGAGATCACCGACAATGCCATCCGCCGTCGGGATCGCCGAGATGACACCTTCTCCTGCCGCACGCGCTTCGGCGTCACCGCTAAGCAATTCGATGTCGATACCCAGATCGGCGGCAGACTTGATGAAGGACGCGCCATCACTCGCATCGCGCACCGCAGCAGTTGCGACTGTGCGGACGTCGGCTATGCCCATTGCTTCGGTTACCGCGCGAAAACGGGCGAGGCCGCGCAAGGCAACCCCTACCGCTTTGGGATCAAGTTTCCCGCCTTTTTCAAGACTTCCGCCCAAGCCGGCTGCGACTTTTTCATTGAAAACAACCGAAGGCGCTCGGCGCGGATCACTGTACACGACCAGACGGACTGAGTTAGACCCGATGTCGATGATTGCCGTTAACGGCCCCGTCGGCACTCAGCGACGCCCAAAGCTGAGCGTAGGCACGGAGTCCGTTGATTCAAGCGAGGCACCGCGGCCGGATAGCGAAGGGTTGGTCATAAAATATCTGTGTAAGTTAAATGGTTTATGCGACGTTTCTGCGCGAATGTAAGAACCGTCCGACTGCAGCTCCCAGCTTTGTTCGGTATCGATCAGATTGGCGACCATCACCTGATCGAGCACTTGGTCATGCACCGTCGCATTCAGGATCGGCAGCATATATTCGACGCGACGATCAAAGTTGCGCGGCATCCAGTCGGCGGATGAAATATATACTTTTGCACCGTCATTCGGCAGCGCTTTGCCATTCCCGAACGCCCAGATGCGGCTATGTTCCAGAAAGCGTCCGACCACCGATTTGACGCGGATCGTATCCGATATGCCAGGGACACCGGGACGCAGGCAATATATCCCGCGAATGATCAGATCAACCGGTACGCCCGCGCCGCTCGCTTCATATAATTTGTCGATGATTGCGGGATCAACCAGCGAATTCATTTTGGCCCAGATACCAGCCTTTTTCCCGTCACGCGCATTGGCAATTTCGACGTCGATCAGCTCGGCAAGCGTCGAACGCAAGCTCTTCGGGCTGAGCGTCAGCAATTCAAGATTGGCAGGCTCGACATAGCCGGTGATGTAATTGAACATCTGTGCCGCATCACGAGCGAGGCGCGGGTCAGCGGTAAAGAAACTGAGATCAGTGTAAATCCGCGCCGTAACGGGATGGTAATTCCCCGTGCCGAAATGACAGTAGGTACGATAGCCATCAGTTTCGCGCCGCACGACCATCGAAACCTTGGCGTGGGTTTTCCATTCGACGAAACCGTAAACGACCTGAACGCCCGATCGTTCGAGTTGCGACGCCCACAGGAGATTCTGCTCCTCGTCAAAACGTGCTTTCAGCTCGACCACCGCAGTAACCGATTTACCGGCTTCCGCCGCATCACAAAGAGCGCGAATAACAGCGGATTGTTTCCCTGCACGATAAAGCGTCTGCTTGATTGCAACCACGTCAGGGTCCGCTGCCGCCTGACGAAGAAAAGACAGAACGACGTCAAAGGTTTCGTACGGGTGATGAACAATGATGTCCTTGGCACGGATCGCTGCATAGCAATCGCCGCCATGTTCACGAATGCGCTCGGGAAAACGCGGAACATAGGGCGGAAACTTGAGGTCAGGCCGTTCTTCGTCGACCAAAGCTTCAAGCGCGCCGATACCAAGGAATCCCGCCGTCTCGGTGATGATTGCATCGGCCCCGCCGAGCTCATTCTTGATCGCTGCCTCAAGTTCGGGTGCAGCCCCTGTTTCGAGCTCAAGGCGGATCACCCTGCCCCGCCGCCGTCGTTTGATCGCCGTGCGGAAATAACGGACGAGGTCTTCAGCTTCCTCTTCCAGTTCAATGTCACTGTCACGGATGATGCGGAACGCACTGGCAGCCATCACTTCATAACCGGGGAAAAGCAGCCCTGTGAACCGCCGCAACACGCTTTCGAGCGTCATGAACTGCGCGGCAACACCCGGCAGGCGGACAAAGCGTGGCAACGTGGCTGGAAACATCACCAATTCGCGGATCGGCTCACCATCATCAAGGCGCTTGAGATCGAAAATAACGCTCAACCCCTGATTGGGGATGAAGGGAAACGGATGCGCAGGGTCAAGTGCCTGCGGCGTTAACACCGGAAAAATCTGGTCACGGAAATGGCGTTCGAGCCAGATCGCTTCTTCGCCGTCGATTTCGTTCTGGTCGAGAACGACGACGCCCGCTGCGTCCATTTCCTCGCGGATCGCTTCCCAGATCACTTGCTGGCTGGCCATCAACGCATCGGCATCCGCGCTGATCGCCGTCAGTTGCTGACCAACGGTCAAGCCATCGACCGAGCGTTCGTCAATATCCTGAAGCTGCTGCCCCTTTAGCCCCGCCACGCGGACCATGAAAAACTCGTCGAGGTTATTGCCAGAAATTGACAGGAACCGCAGTCGTTCGAGCAGTGGGTGCGCGCGGTTCTCTGATTCCTCGAGCACGCGCCGGTTGAATGCCAACCAGCTCAATTCGCGGTTGAAGTACCGTGCATTTTCGGGAACCGTTGCCATTCAAACCCCCTAGCCGGTCGCATTGAGGCCGTCGACCGCCAGAATCTCGCGCGCAAGCGGCACGGTCACCGGGCGGCGACGAGACAAGGACGCCGCATCCAGCCTGTCGACAAGCGCGATGACAGCGTGATGACTCCGTTCAACGCGCGGCGAGAGATAGGCAATGAGTTCGGGTGTCGCCGCAATCCCGCGCCTTTCAAGTAGCTGGGCAGTAAGCTGCGCGATCAAATTCTCGTCGGGATCGCCGAATGAAACGACGGGCGTTGCTGACAACCGCGAGCGAAGATCTGGTAACGTCACGGACCATGCAGGAGGCGGGGAATCTGCAACAAGCAACAATGGTCGCCGACGGGCTTGTGCATCATTCCAGGCGTGGAATAAATCGGTCTCGTCACGCTCTTCCGCGTCGTCCATCAGGTGTCCACCAGAGCGCGCGGCAAACAAGCGGCCGAACAAGCTACGCCCTGATTTCCGCGGCCCCGTGAGGATCATTGTGCAGACCGGCCATGTTCCGAATGCCTGAATGCGGTGTACCGCCGCTTGGTTCGACGCTGTTACGATAAAGGCGTCGTTCGCCTCTTCTGCCGGCCAGTCGAGCGGCAGCGCGATCTGGTTCATTGATCGGTCGCGGGCGGTGTCGTCGGCGGTTTCGGCGTCGCAGGTGCCACGCGGCGGATGCGCAATGTGCCACCGCCCTCCTCAACACGAAACCCGCGTGCACTCAGCGCCAGACGAAGCGCACCGATTTCGCCATCGAACGTAACGCGCATGACCGAGATGCCGCCTAGCGCGAGACTTGTTGTATCGAGCGACTTCACACCGGGGACACCGCGCACCGAGGATTCCGTGCTGGTTACCGATCCGACGTCAGGCGTGTCGAATTGCACTGTGTATGTCGACTCAGTGGATGTCGCGATTGGCGCACTGCCGTTTTCGACGACATCGCCCGGCCCCTCGACCGGCAAGGTTTCGTTCTCGTTCGCGATCAGGTCAGCCGGATCAATCGGCTCTTCAAAAATGAGCGAGGGGTCAGGCCGCAACATGCCGACCGCAAGTGCCCCTGCATAAGCGGAGTCCATCCGTTTGACTGCTTCGTCAAACATCGCCGGTATAGCATCACTAGAATTCACCCGCAGCGCAAATGACGCGATTTCGCGGCTGTCGGGCCCGAACCGCGCGACAAAATGTCCGATGACCGGTCCACCCGGGTACAGTCGTTCAAGGCGAACTTGCGGTACCAACACATCAGCCGCGCCATATTGATCGAGCAACGAGCGCCACCAAAGACGTCCGGGGCGCAGTGTCTGACCATAGTTCAGCAGCAGCGGGTCGGGGCCCGTCCCGCTCGGCCGAACATAGTCGATGGGGCTGGAGCCGGCGCGGAAACGAGCCCACGCCTTTTGCCACTCGGTTTTTGATTCAAAGCCTTGCGCCGTGCCGCCCGACCACTGGATCGGAATAACCAGCAAAGGCGCCGACCGCGACACATTGCCGCTGACGCCCAATATCTGTCCGGCTCGAGCGCGATCAAACAACACACCGAGTTTTGCCACATAGCGGTTCGGGCCAATCTGTTCATCGTCAACAACAATACCCGCCACAATCGAATCAAGAGCAGAATCACTCAAGCCCGGCGCGCCGCCGCTGCCGCCATGCATTTTTGCCCAGAGCATTTGCCAGCCCTTGCGCTGCGCCAGTCGCCATCCGCCCAGGCGTGCGGCCTGCGCCGACTTCGCCGCGACATCGACGTCGATGCCGGTGACTTCGAAACTGCCCGACGAATCAAGCGGGGCCACACCGCGATCACCCCCGTCAATCTGTGCATAGACGACCGCGCCCAAGCCGAGCGCGGCAAGAAATAGGGCGGGAGCAAGATAGCGCGACGTCACGGCGCGCCTTTTGACGCCTTGCCCGTGGAAATCCAAGCGCCTTGTCGTTAGGCGCATAATCCATGAGCAATCACGGCCCCTATACCTATGCCCAATCGGGCGTTTCCATCGATGCGGGCAATGCCCTTGTGCGACTGATCGCGCCTTTGGCGAAAGCAACGCGACGCCCCGGCGCTGATGCCGATCTTGGCGGATTCGGTGGGTTTTTCGATCTAAAAGCGGCTGGGTTTACAGATCCTTTGCTGGTTGCGGCAAATGACGGCGTCGGCACCAAACTCAAACTCGCCATCGATTATGACAAGCATAACGGAGTCGGTATCGATCTCGTCGCGATGTGCGTGAACGACCTTATCGTCCAGGGTGCCGAACCGCTGTTTTTCCTCGACTATTATGCC
Organism: Sphingomonas sp.; assembly: GCA_031429555.1. GTDB lineage: Bacteria > Pseudomonadota > Alphaproteobacteria > Sphingomonadales > Sphingomonadaceae > Sphingomonas_O. Next base: position 6,835 of record JANOZQ010000258.1, read on the forward strand.
AGCGGCAAACTCGATTCGGCTGTTGCGGAGCGGGTGATCGCGAGCATATCCG
>JANOZQ010000259.1:0-8452 GCA_031429555.1 Sphingomonas sp.
GGTGGCGGCGGTGGCGGCGGGGTTGGCGCGATCGGGTTGATGGGCTTTCCGGGTACCGTCACGATCAGCAATTTGGGTACGGGATCGTCGACTTTGGCGCAGCATTTCGATGCGGCGGTCGCGGGGAATGTGGCGGCGCTGTATCAGGCGGATCGTCCGTGCGTGGCCGTGATCCAAGGCGGGACCAACGATATCGGGACGAACAGCACGGCGGGGGCGACGCTGTATAATAATTATGCTGCGCCGATGATTGCCCTGTTTCGGGCGCAGGGATTTCGGGTCGTCATTGCGACGTTGTTGCCTCGGTCGGATGCGTTCATCTCGCCTGCTGAGCAGATCGAGCGGACCGATTACAATGCGCGGGTCGTGGCCAATACGGGCGGCGCGGATGTTGTGCTTGATCTGGCGGGCAATGCCTATTTCGGGGCGGGATCGACAACGGACCCCGCGAAATTCACCGACCAGTTACACCCGACGGCAGCAGCGCAGGCGTTTATGGCGACGCTCTACCAGGCCGCGATTGATCCGTTGATCCGCGCAATAGCACCGCGCGCGGTGACGGCGACCGAAGCAATGGTGTTATTCAGTCCGACTTTTGCGGCGGGCAAGTTCGGGCAGGGGTTTGCGACTGGCGGCTATGGCTTTGTGCCGGTGTCGGTGTGGCCGGTGGTGCCGCCCGCGACGTTCACGGTCGAGGCGTGGCTGAAGACAAGCGCGGCGAGTTTTGGCGTAGCGATCGGGCAGGTTGTGGGGGCAGGGGGCTCTGCACCGTTCAGCTGGTATTTCGGCGTGTTGTCCGATGGCAAAGCCGTGGCGTCGACCGAGAATAGCGGTACTGGGAATATCATCACGTCGCTGGTCGTCAACGACGGGCTGCCGCATCATTTCAGACTCGTGGTGAAGCCCGGCGGCGGTGACCTGTATGTCGATGGCGTGCTGCGCGGGAGTTCGACGGTGGGGATCACGGCGCCGACGCGCGGGCTATCGATCCAGCGGCTCGACAATATGGGGTTTGCGTTTGACGGCGTGACCGACAGCCTTGCGCTGTTCACTGGTGACAAGAGTGCACTGCCAGTGCCGAGTGCACCCTATGCGCCGGGAACGGCGGGGCTGATGGGATATTTCCCGCTGGACGGGCACGGGATTGGCTGGCGGTAGAGTTACCAGCCGGACATGCCGCCGTGCTCATCGCTCGGGTCAGCAGGTGGCGTCGGCGCAACCAATGCGCGGAAGCCCCGTGCCAAAAAGTTCCAAAGCGCTGTCATGCGTAGAATGTCCGATCAACGACCGACCTAGTCGTTGGCAAGCGTTCTAGACGCCGAAGCTCATCCGAAACGGGGCAAATATTGCGCTGCTGGTGCGCGGCATCAACTGAAAGGAAAATTATGGCGATTATACAAAGCGGCAGTGCGGCGGGGACCGCGCTGCTGGTCGATCCCAATTTCGGCGCGGCGCGCGTGGCGATGCGACCGATGGATGTGCTGGGGTGGAATTCGGTCGGGGTGGCAACAGGGCTGGTCACGGGACTTGCCGCGGGGGCAGCGGTTTTTTCGTTGCGCAACTTGTCCGGCAACCCGGTGCTGGTGCGGCGGGTTGGCGTGGGGTTTGTCACGACGACCGCGTTTACGGCGGCACAGATGGTGAGTTTCGGATTGATCGTTGCGCGCGGCTTTACAGCGTCCGACAGCGGCGGGACGGCAATCGCGTTTGCCGGGAATAACACGAAGCACCGGACATCGCTCGGCACGCCGACGTCACTCGATTGCCGGATCGCGACGACAGCAGCGCTAACGGCGGGCACGCGAACGGTTGATGCAAATTTGCTGGGGGTTCAGGCGGGATGGTCGGGCGCGGCGGGGACGACGGTCGTGCCCGCGCTCAACAATCTGTTGAGCCACGACACCGGTGATTATCCGCTGGTGCTGGCGCAGAACGAGGGGATGCTGATCACCAACCAGACTGCGATGGGCGCGGGCGGCGTGGGGACGGCGTTTGTGGCCATCGAGTTTGCCGAAGCGAGTGCATTCTGATGGGGATGCTGACCAAGGACGCAGTGGTGGTCGACAGCTTCGCGCTGGACGAAGTCAAAACCTATTTGCGGATCGACGGCGAGCGCGAGGACAGTGCGCTGGCCGCGCTGATCGCGACGGCTGTCGAACAGTGCGAGGCATTTGTCGGGCAGGCGGTGATCGAGCGGGCAATGACCGAAGTTCTCGTGCCCTGCGCGGCATGGCAAATCTTGTCGCCAGCGCCGGTGCGGGCGATTTCGGGCGTGGTGGCGCTGGCGATCGGAGGCGGCACAAGTGCGGTGCCGCCGTCGGCGTATGAAATCGACATCGATGCCGAAGGGCGAGGGCGGATTCGGTTCCTCGCGCCGGTGATCGAAAAGCGGGTGCAGGTTAGTTTCAGGGCAGGCGTTGCAGCGAGCTGGTCGGGGCTGCCCGAGAGTTTGCGGCACGGAATCGTGCGACAGGTTGCGCATTACCATGTGTATCGCGACCGCGCGGATGAATTGGGGCCGCCTGCAGCAGTGGCAGCGTTGTGGCGCGGGTCGCGGCGGGTGCGGCTGTCATGAGTGCCGATGAAGTTATTCGCGATGCTTTGATTGCGGTGCTTGCAGCGGACCCTGCGTTTGCGGGGGTTGCGGGGCTGGGCGTCGAGCCGACGGCGGGGTCGTTGCCGCAGGTCGATGTGGCGTGGCCGCTGGTGAGCGATTGGGGGACGAAAAGCGAAACGGGCCGCGAATTGCGCACGCTGGTCACCCTTCGGGTCGCGAAGGGCCAGCGTGCACGGATGCCGGACATGGTGGCAGCCGTTGAGGCGGCGGGGGCGTCGCTGGGCGGCATCATCGATGGCTGGGCGGTGGGCAGTGCGGTGCTGATGCGGACACAGATCAGCGACACGCGCGAAGGGGTGCGGGTAGCACGGGTCGAGCACCGCGTGAGAGTTTTGGAAAACTAGGAGAAGAACATGCCAGCGGAAAAGGGAAGTGCGTTCCTGTTGAAAACAGGAAACGGCGGCAATCCGGTTGTTTATTCGACCGTCGCGGGGATGCGGACGACGCAGTTGAGCATCAACGGCGAGGCAGTGGTGATTACCAACAAGGGGTCGGGCGGGTGGCGCGAGTTGCTGTCGGGGGCTGGAGTGCGGTCGGTGAGTGTGTCGGGGGCAGGCGTCTTTACCGGGTCTGCTGCCGAGGCGCGATTGAAGACCAATGCGCTGAGCGGCGTGATCGATGATTGCGAATTGTCGTTCGAAAGCGGCGAGCGGATGCAGGGCAAGTTTCTGGTTTCGCGGCTGGATTACGCCGGGGATTTCAATGGTGAGCGGAGTTACACGTTGAGCCTTGAAAGTTCGGGACCGGTGGTGACGCTATGAATAGCGCACGGGGCGAGGCGTCGGTGCGGTTTGGTGGGGCGGAATTGGTGTTGCGGCCGAGCTTTGCGGCGCTGGTGGCAGCAGAAGATGAACTCGGATCGCTGTTTGCGCTGGTCGAGCGGGCCGCCGCGGGCGGGTTGATGCTTAGCGAGATCGTGGCGTTGTTCTGGCATTGTCTGGTCGAACGGCCCGAAGGGGTTTCGCGGGTTAGTCTGGGCGAGGCGGTGGTTGCGGCGGGACTTGCGAGTGTGATGCCTGCGCTGAAGACATTGCTGCGGCAGATTCTGTCAGGGCAGTGATGTTTGCCGATAATGCCCGTCGGCTGGCGGGCTATGCGGGGGCCGTGCTGCACTGGCGACCGGACGACTTCTGGGCCGCGACGCCGGATGAGCTGGCAGCGATATTCGAGGTTTTAGCGGGGGATGTTTCGGTGCCGAGCGGGGCCGGTGACATCGCACGTCTGATGGAGGTCTTTCCTGATGGATGAGTTTGTGGACGTGCGGCCCGATGTGTCGGGCTTTGCGCGCGATGTTGCGGAGATGCGGGCAGTGCTCGAAAATGGGCTGGGGACGGGTGCGGACCGGGCGGGGCGGTTGATTGAGACGGGACTGGCGCGGGCGATCCGGAACGGCAAGTTCGGGTTTGATGATCTGCGCGCGACGGCATTGTCCACGCTCAACGAGATTGCAGCAGCAACCGTGCGGTCGGGGTTGTCGGCATTGATCGGGGGCGGATCGGGGAATGGTCTGGTGTCGCTGGGGTCCGCCGTCATTGGCGCGCTGACCGGATTGCCGGGGCGTGCGACAGGCGGGCCGGTGTCGCCGGGGCGGGCTTATGTGGTCGGCGAGCGCGGGCCGGAGCTGTTCGTGCCGACATCGAGCGGGGCTGTGTCTGCTGGCGGCGGTGGCGGTCGCGATGTGCGGGTGTCGATTGCGATCAATGCGCCTGCGGGGGTGGCCCCCGACATGCTGGCACGTTCGGGGCGGCAGGTGGCGCGGGCGGTAAGGGCGGCGTTGAGCGAGGCATAGAAGAAGGAAAGATGTTTCACGCGAAGGCACGAAGGCGCGAAGGGTGTGCACTCTCTTCGTGCCTTCATGCCTTCGTGTGAGGCCTTATTTTCTTCTTTGCCTGCGGCGCTATTGGGGATGTTGACGATGGGCTGGTGGCTGGCGACGCGCGCGAGTGCGCGGGTTTCGACGTGGGTGAAGCGGTTTGATCCGGTTTACTGGACGGTGGATTTTCCACGACCGATGATGGCGTCGGTGGTGTCGACAGGACCGCATGCGTTGCGGGTCGACGCTGTGTTCTATCGCAAGAACGACCTGGCGGGCCTGATCTGGGCGAGTGAGGACAAAGTCGATCATCCGTTGCTGGCGTATGAGACGGCACGGGATTTTCGGGATTGCGTGCTGTCGTTTCGCTGGCGGTCTTGGGGCGTGAAAGCGCTCGATGCGATCAATGGACCGACGCTGACAATCGAGGGGCGCGATGCGGATGGCGTACCGACGAGCTGGTATGTGAGGCTGTGGAACTATGCTGTGGGCACCCCGACCGACGCGGTCGTTACAATGGACTTTGCGAGCGTTGCCAGCGGATTTCTGCTGCCGGGTTCGCCGGTGTTCGCGGGCGATGTCGACCGGATGTTCGTGTCGCTGGTGCCCGAAGAATATGACGCGAGCGATGCGCCACTGACCAGCCCGCAAGCGGCGTGGGTCGAAGTGAGCGATATTGCTTGTGACGGGGCGGGATCGGTGCTGAAGATTGGCGACGTTCAGGTGCCGCCGCATGGGCTCGGCATCGCGACCGGCTATGACGACGCGTATAATGTGACGCCGGCGCGATTGCTGCGCAATATCCAGCGGCTGGGGTATTCGGACGCGGTCAACCATTATGTCGGGATGAGCCATTATTATCGGCTGGCGAGCGACGGGCTCGTGACGCTGGCGGGCGGGGCGCTGAATGCACCGACGGCGGCTTGGCATGCGGACTTTGCCGCGCGGCTTAGGACGGCGGGGTTTGGGCTGATTGTCTCGCTGTCTTACGAATTGTTCGATGCGAATTGTCCGGCAGCGTGGAAGCAGCGGGCGGCGGATGGTTCGCCCGCGCAGACCGGATATGTGCCGCCGTCGACGTTGCTGTCTCCGGCGAACGGCGCGGCGATGGCGTATTTGCAGGCGGTGGCTCGGGCGTTTGTTTCGATTGCGGTGGCGGCGGGGCATGCCGCGCGGTTTCAGGTCGGCGAGCCATGGTGGTGGGTGACTCTGGATCATCGGATATGTTTGTATGATGCGGCGGCGAAGGCGGCATTTGGTGGTGCGCCTGTGGTCATCAATGATGTGCGCGGGAGTTTGACGGCGGCGCAGCGGGGGTTGCTCGACCAGGCCGGGGTGTTGCTTAGCGCGTCAACGGCGGCGTTGTGCGCGGCGGTGCGGGCGGATCATCCGGGGTGCGAGCGGTTGTTGCTACCGTATCTGCCCGGTTCGCTGGCCGATGACCGGCCCGAAGTGCGGCGAGCGAATTTGCCGCTTGGGTGGGCTTCGCCTGCGTTCGAAGTGCTGCAGCTCGAGGATTATGAGTGGGTGACGGCGGGCAATGAGGGCGCGTCGGGGCGCGGGATCGCCGCCGCGACGGCGCGGCTGGGGTATGGAAATGCTGCGCAGCATTATCTGAGTGGGTTCGTGCTGGCGGCGGAGGACAAGGCGCAGTGGGCGTTGATCGATGCCGCGGCGGAGCGGGCGCGGAAGCGCGGCGTGGCGGCGACTTATATCTGGGCGCTGCCGCAGGTGTTGCGCGACGGGTTTGTGCATTTTGATCCTTCGACAAGCTCAGGACAGGTTTTGGGGAGTGAGGCTGTGGAGGCGTTTGACGATGTGAGCTTTCCGCTCAGCATGGGGCGTGAGGCGGTGGTGTCGCCGGGCTTTTCGACGGCGGTCGTGACGACGGCATCGGGGCATGAGCAGCGCAATGCCGACTGGGCATCGGCGCGGATGCGCTATGATGTCGGGCCGGGCGTGCGCAGTGAGGCCGATGTGGTGGCGCTGATCAGCTTTTTCCGGGCGCGGCGCGGGGCGGCGAAGGCGTTTCGTTTTCGTGATCCGACCGATTTTTCGAGCAACGGCATGACGGGGACGCCGGGGGCTTTGGATGTTTTGCTGGGCGTCGGCGATGGCGTGCGGACGGGGTTCGATCTTTTTAAGGTTTATGGTGTCGGCGCGGATGCCGAAGTGCGGCCGGTGTCGCGGCCGGTGGCGGCGAGTGTGCTGGTTTCGGTCGGCGGGGTCGCGGTGGCTTCGGGGTGGTCGCTGGTCGGTGGACGGGTTGTGTTTGCGGTGGCACCAGCGGCGGGCGCGGAGGTGCGCGCGGGGTTTTTGTTCGACGTGCCGGTCCGCTTTGCGGCGGATGTGCTGGAGGTGTCGGTGGCGACTTGGCGCGCGGGGGAGGTTGTTAGTGTGGGGCTGGTTGAGGTTCGGGAGTAGTTAAAATTGCTTTGGCTCGAGTTTTCCGACCCGACACTTGTAGCCATCCCGGCATTCGAGAATTTTGTCCATCGTTTGTCGAACCCATCGAACAGGTTCGCACGGTGTGCCCTTTGCAAAGTTTAGCACGGTAACCGGCTCCGGCTCCATTTGTCTGACCGAGTTCAGATATCTTTCAATCGTTGCGCGGTCGACGTTCGCTCCGTTCCACCGAATGCTACCGTCCTTCTTAATTGTGATCGAGTTGTAATTGCACAATTCACAGGGATCGTTTGCGCGCTGCCACTTCGGCGGAAAGGGCGCATTGCATAAGTCAGCTTTGACGACTTCCTGAGACTCACAAGCTGCAAGTGCCAAGGCGGATAACGGGATCCACTTCATCGCCGGATGTTTACACAGTCTCGGCAAAGGGGCCACCCCCGGCCCCTCCACGAAGGCGTGGAGGGGAGAAGAGGGCAGCGCACTGGGGCTCCCCTTCAGCCCTTGCTGGAGGGGTTGGGGGTGGCCCCCTTTCTCGTTCTTGGTTTGCGCTCGCGGTTGGTTCGGGGTTCGATAAACTCAAATGTTTCGCCTTCGGGCAGACGCAGGTTTCCGGCTTCGATAATCGCTTCGACGACGCCGTCGACATTGGTCATCACCTCGTAATTCCAAAAGCGGATGACGCGCCAGCCGCTGGCTTCGAGGTGGGCGGTGCGGGTGGCGTCATCGGCGTTGTTGACATGCTGGCTGCCGTCGAGTTCGACGATGAGGCGGGCACGTCGGCAGGCGAAGTCTGCGATGTAGGGGCCGATTTTCAGTTGGCGCGTGAAGCGGGGGCGGACCCATTGCAGGACGTGCCAGAGTTTGATCTCTTCGGGGGTGGGGTTGTTGCGGAGGCGGCGCGCGCGGTGGAGCATCGTGGCGGCGTCGGGTGGCATGTGTGTTTGCTAGCAAAGTGAAAAGGTAGGGGCCACCCCTAGCCCCTCCAGCAAGGGCTGGAGGGGAATACGAGTGCACTTTGGCTCCCCTTCGCGCCTTCGCGGAGGGAGTTCGGCGATGGACCTGCCCCCGGCAGGTCCTGAGTTCGCCGAACTGGGGTGGCCCCCTTACTATTCGGAGAAAATGAATGACTGACTGGTTCGCCCGGCCGCTGACGACGCTTGCCTTTGCGTGGGCGGTGGAGCGGCGGGATGGCATTACATTGGGGTTTACGTCGCATGATCGCGATTTGGCCATTAACGGCCTGGTGCATCGTGCCGCGCCGGGGATGTTGCCGTCGGCGATCGAGCGGTCGGATGGGTTGGACGCGGATGATGTGCAGTTGTCGGCGGCGCTGACGTCGGATGCGTTTACCGATGCCGATTTGATGGCGGGGCGGTGGGATGGGGCTGCTTTGACGTTGTCCGCCGTTGACTGGACTGCGCCCGATGCTGCGCCCGTTACGCTGCTGACGGGCGAGTTTGGCGAGGTCGAGATCAAGGATGGCGGGTTTGCGGTGGGGTTGCGGGGGCCGACTTCGGTGCTTGATGCGGCGGTCGTCGAAGAGACATCGCCGGAGTGTCGTGCGCAGCTGGGTGACAGGCGGTGTCGTGTTGACCTGAGCGGGCGGCGGGTTTCGG
>JANOZQ010000260.1:0-5870 GCA_031429555.1 Sphingomonas sp.
GGCCCGATGACCGAATCACCGCCGAGTTCCCGGAGCAATTTTGCCGACAGGTTCGCCGATTGCAGGCCGGGCATGATCAGGACGTTGGCAGGACCAGACAAGCGGCTGAACGGGTAATTTGCCATCACAGTGGCATTGAGCGCAACATCGGGCGCCATTTCGCCTTCGAATTCAAACCCCACACCACGATCTTCGAGAATCGATACCGCTTCGCGCAATGGTGCAAGCCAATTGCCCGAAGGATTGCCGAAGGTCGAATAGCTCAGGAACGCGACCCGCGGTTCATGCCCCATCCGCCGCGCCACTGCCGCCGTGCCAATGGCAATGTCGGCAAGTTCGGTGGCTGTCGGACGTTCGTTGACTGTCGTATCCGCCATGAACACAGTGTGCGTCTGACCAACGAGCACATGGATACCGAACGGCGTTTGCCCTTCCGCCGGATCAAGCACGCGGCGAATATCGCGCATCGACTGGGCATAGGTCCGGGTGGTGCCAGTGATCATCGCGTCGGCTTCGCCGAGTTTTAGCATCAGCGCCGCAAAGATATTGCGGTCCTGATTGACCATGCGTTCGCATTCTCGACGCAAGTAACCGCGGCGCTGCAAACGCTCATAGAGCTTGTCGATCATCGCGGGGACGAGCGGCGAATTGCGGCTGTTATGCACTTCAAACGTCTCGGGCTTGTCGACGCCGAGCGCGCGAAGACGTTCGTGGACGTCGTCGCGCCCTACGAGAACGGGGACACCGTAGCCCCCGTCCTTGAACGCGATTGCCGCGCGCAGGACGACTTCCTCTTCACCTTCGGCAAATACGACGCGGCGCGGCTGCGCACGTGCGCCTTCATAGGCCAGGCTCAGCACAGAGTTGGTGGGATTGAGTCGGCTGCGCAGCGTCTGGCGATAGGCATCCATGTCGAGAATGGGTCGCGTCGCCACGCCTGAATCCATGGCTGCCTGCGCCACCGCCGACGACACAACTTCCATCAGACGCGGGTCGAACGGCGCCGGAATGATATAATCACGCCCAAAATTGTGGACGCGCCCGCCGTAAGCCGCCGCGACTTCCTCGGCGACCTGCTCGCGTGCAAGGCCCGCAATCGCATTGGCGGCGGCAATCTTCATCTCCTCGTTGATTGCAGTGGCGCGGACGTCGAGCGCACCGCGAAAAATGAAGGGGAAGCCGAGGACATTGTTGACTTGGTTCGGATAGTCCGACCGCCCCGTCGCGACGATACAGTCGGGGCGCACGGCCTTGGCAGCAGGCGGTGTAATCTCTGGGTCGGGATTGGCCATCGCAAAAATGATCGGTTCCTTTGCCATCTTCTTCAGGAACGCCGGCGTCAGCGCATCCTTTGCAGACAGCCCGAGAAAAACATCGGCACCGTCCAATGCTTCCTCGAGCGTGCGCCGGTCAGTCTTGGCCGCGTGTGCCGATTTCCACTGGTCCATGCTGACTTCACGGCCCTGATAAATCACGCCCGAACGGTCGCACATGATGACATTGTCGTGGCGCACACCCATCGCCTTGATGAGCGCGGTGCAGGCAATTGCCGCCGCGCCCGCGCCGTTGACGACGATCTTGACGTCTTTCATCTCGCGGCCCGTCAGGTGCATCGCGTTGATCAGGCCTGCGGCTGTGATGATCGCGGTGCCATGCTGGTCATCATGCATCACCGGGATTTTCATCCGCTCCTTCAATGCTTGCTCGATGATGAAGCATTCGGGTGCTTTGATGTCTTCAAGGTTGATCCCGCCAAAGCTGGGTTCGAGCAGCGCGACGGCTTCGATGAACTTGTCGGTATCTTCGGTTGCGACTTCGAGGTCGATTGAGTCGACATCAGCAAAGCGTTTGAACAGGACAGCCTTGCCTTCCATGACCGGCTTTGAGGCAAGCGCGCCGAGGTTGCCGAGGCCAAGGATTGCGGTGCCATTCGAGATCACCGCGACCAGATTGCCCTTTGTCGTATAGTCGTAAGCCGTCGCGGGGTCCGCTGCGATGGCCAAGACAGGAACGGCGACACCCGGCGAATAGGCAAGACTCAAATCGCGCTGCGTCGCCATCGGCTTGGTCGCGACGATCTCCAGCTTGCCCGGTCGCCCTTCGGAATGGAACAACAGGGCTTCACGGTCCGAAAACTGGATATTCGATTCGTCGCTCATGCTTGGCCTCTCGATTCCGAATGCTCTCTAGCGTATCGACCCGCCCGATGGCCACAGCAGCAACACCCATGATGGCGCAATATCATGCGCTGAAAGCCGAAGCGCCTGATTGTCTGCTCTTCTATCGCATGGGGGACTTCTTCGAACTCTTCTTTGACGATGCGCGTGCAGCGGCGGCGTGTCTCGATATCGCGTTGACCGCCCGCGGCGAACATGATGGTGAAAAGGTGCCGATGTGCGGGGTGCCGGTGCATGCGGCGGACACCTATCTCGCGCGGTTGATCAAGGGCGGGCACCGCGTTGCTATCGCCGAACAAATTGAATCGCCTGCCGCCGCCAAAGCACGCGGTGGCAAATCTATCGTGGCTCGTGCGATTGTCCGGGTTGTGACGGCGGGAACGCTGACCGAAGATGTGCTGCTCAGTGGCAAAGATGCAAACTGGCTTGTCGCAGTGGCGCAAGTCGGGGGCGTTTGCGCGATCGCTGCCGCCGATGTGTCGACCGGGCGGTTTGAATTGTGCGAAGTCGGCGAAGGGCTGGAGGCGGAGATTGCGCGCTACGCACCGAGCGAAATCCTCTGTGCTCCTGCGGAAGCAGGAGCCTTGGTCGCCAACGCTCCTGCCTTCGCGGGAGCACAGATCGTCCAACGCGAGCAACGCTCTTTCGATTCCGTCAAAGGCGAAGCCCGCCTCAAGGCGCTCCATAATGTCGCCACACTCGACGGCTTCGGCACATTCTCGCGCGTCGAACTGGCAGCGGCGGGTGGACTAGTCACCTATCTCGATCACGCGGGCAAGGGGACGGTGCCATTCCTGTCGCCACCGGTCCGCCGCATGCGATCGGCGCATATGGCCATCGATGCCGCAACCCGCGAAAGTCTCGAGCTAACGGTTTCGTCGGGGGGCACCCGTGCGGGCAGCCTCCTCGATTGCATCGACCGCACTGTTACAGGTGCTGGGGCGCGAATGCTCGCGGCGGATATTTCCGCACCTCTGATGGACAAGGCAGCCATCGTAGCCCGTCTCGACCTCGTCAGCCATTGGGCAGGTGACAGCGGCGCGCGTGCCGGGTTGCGCGAGACGTTAAAACGCATTCCCGACATCTCGCGCGCCTTGGCGCGATTGTCGGCAGGACGCGGTAGCCCGCGCGACCTCGGCAATCTTCGCGATGGGTTGGCGGCAGCATGGGAATTGCGCGAACGGTTGGCCAGCGTGTCCAACCCGCCGCCGCTGCTCGCCACGCTTCTCCCCAATCTGGGCGGACATGGCGCGCTCATCGACTTGCTCAGACGCGCGTTGGTCGAAACGCCGCCGATCGAAGCGAATGCAGGCGGCTACATCGCGCCGGGTTACGATGCCGCGCTCGATGATCTGCGCGACACCGGTGGGCATGGGCGACGCGAAATTGCCGCATTGGAGGCCCACTTTCGCGCCAGCACCGGCATCGCAGCGCTCAAAATCCGTCACAACGGCGTGCTTGGTTATCACATCGAAGTCCCTTCACGCGCCGCCGATCCGCTAATGTCGGCAGAGTCGGGGTTTACCCACCGCCAGACGTTGGCGGGGGTCGTGCGTTTCAATGCGCCCGAATTGCATGAGGTTGCCCTGAAAGTAACGCAGTCGGGCGCGCACGCACTGGCTGCCGAAGCTGCGCATTTCGAGGATTTGACTTCGCAGGCATTGCAATCCGCGCGCGCGATTTCGTCGACAGCGGACGCGTTGGCCCGCCTTGATGTCGCAAGCGCCAACGCTGAACGCGGGATCGAAAGCGGATGGTGCCGCCCAACGCTCGTCGATCATCCCTGCCTCGACATCGAAGGCGGTCGGCATCCCGTCGTAGAGGCGGCGCTGGCGAAATCGGGCGCGTCGTTTGTTGCCAATGACTGTGTGTTGTCCGAATCCGACCGGCTCTGGCTCGTGACTGGCCCCAACATGGGTGGCAAGTCGACATTCCTGCGCCAGAATGCGTTGATTGCGGTCCTCGCTCAAGCGGGGTGCTTTGTCCCCGCCACACGCGCTACGCTCGGCCTTGTCGACCGCCTGTTCAGCCGTGTTGGCGCGTCGGATAATCTGGCGCGCGGGCGATCCACCTTCATGGTCGAGATGGTCGAGACGGCGGCGATTCTGGCACAGGCGACCGAGCGTTCGTTTGTGATTCTGGACGAAGTCGGGCGTGGCACGTCGACTTATGACGGCCTCGCGATTGCCTGGGCGGTGGTTGAGGCTGTGCATGAAGTGAACAAATGCCGCTGCCTGTTCGCAACGCATTACCACGAACTGACGCGGCTGGCAGAAAAGCTAAACGCGCTGTCGCTGCATCATGTCCGCGCGCGCGAGTATAAAGGTGACCTCGTCTTGCTGCATGAAGTGTCGGTTGGTCCGGCAGACCGTAGTTACGGGATTGCAGTCGCGCGACTGGCGGGGATGACCCCGTCTGTGCTGGCGCGCGCGAAGGCAGTGCTTTCCAAACTCGAAGCAGGCCGTGCGGCAACAGGCGGACTTGCAGCGGGGCTTGATGATCTGCCGTTGTTCGCAGCTTTGATCGAGGAAGCGGCACCCGATCCATTGCGTGCCGAACTCGCCACAATCCACCCCGATGCGCTGACCCCGCGTGAGGCGCTGGAGGCGCTCTACGAGCTCAAGCGCTTGGTCGGCTAAGCACCCAGCCAGCGAACAAAAGATTGCCAGACTGCTGTTTGTGCAAAGAGCAGGCGCGCCGGAAGCATGGCGATAACAAACCCGCCGCCCCATAAGGTTGCCGGATGAAGCCGCTTCAAACCCGAAATATCATGCGCGCCAAGCATCATGACCAGCGGGATAAGCGCCAGATTCCCGCCAATCGCACCGCGGGGCAGAAACGGAAGGCCCAGACGGGCAATCGGCGTGGCAGTCGCAGCAATTGTCGCCAGCAGCATCAGCCGTTTGTGGGTCGGCGAGTCGCGGTAATAATAGGCTGCCAATCCAACCAGCAGCATGAACATGAGCGCAAGTCCAATCGGAAACACCAGGAAAACATGGACCGGTATCGCCTTGTTAAGCCGCCCTTCTCCCAGCGTTACGAAAGCCGATGCCAGAGACGTTGCAACAACGCCCCCGGCCAGCATCAGTCCAATCATGCCCAGACGCCGGTGCACATCCGTCCGGTTCGCCGCGACGAGCGATGTTTGCGTCAGAAAAAGCAATATCCACAAAGTCATGACCGCGCCGTGCAGTTGCAACAGTGGTGTCAGGGTCTTGGTGCCGAACCAGTGCGACAGATAATAGCTGCGTGTAAATCCGGCGACCGACAGGACCAGCAAGGTTATCGCCATCCCGGTAAAGAAACGGCGGTCCGCATTTGCCGTTGCAACGGGTGAGTGAACAGCAATCGTCGCCATGCTTTTGTCCTTGTCAGTTGTTGACGGGTGCAAATGCGACCTATTGTTGACAGCGAACGCTAACACGTGGCGGATGTGGTAGCCACCCCTGCATCATCGGTTTGTCGCGGGTCAAGAACAGGGTGACGCGGCGACCGTGGCGCCCTACATGACATGTCATGTCGTCGCGTTTCGAAACTATCGTCAACCGCCGTGCCATTATCGACCGACGAGAGCTGGGCGATGTGCTTGCGGCTATCGAGGGCAATGATTTGCGCGCGCAGGCCGTCGGCGTTCTGAAACCTGCGCTCGAAGCAGGACGTGCCGAGATTGCCCGCCGCCTGTCCGAACACCCT
>JANOZQ010000261.1:0-3358 GCA_031429555.1 Sphingomonas sp.
CTCGAGGAAGCGGCAAAGCGCGATCACCGGCGGCTGGGGCAGGACATGGATTTGTTCCATCTGCAACAGGAAGCGCACGGGTCGGTGTTCTGGCACCCCAATGGCTACGTCATCTGGCGCGCGCTCGAGGCCTATATGCGCCGCGCGATTGATGGTGCGGGCTATCTCGAAGTCAAAACACCGCAGATCATGGACGCCAAGCAATGGGAACAATCGGGCCATTGGGGTAAATATCGCGAGAATATGTTCATCGTCCCCGATGAAATCCCGAGCGGCGATGATGACGCGCCCGTCCTGTCGGGCAAAGGCGATTTGATGGCAATCAAGCCGATGAATTGTCCGGCTCACGTCCTGATATTCCGGCAGGGGATCAAATCCTACCGTGATCTGCCCTTACGCCTTTACGAAAATGGCTGTTGCCACCGTAACGAACCGCATGGCGCGCTCCACGGCCTGATGCGCGTGCGGCAATTCACACAAGACGATGCGCATATTTTCTGCCGCGAGGACCAGATCGTCGAGGAAGCGCGCGCGTTCTGCGAACTCGCCGACCGCATCTACAAGCATTTCGGTTTTACCTACGCCGTCAAGCTTGCGCTGCGCCCCGACAAGCGCTTCGGGTCGGATGCCGATTGGGACAAGGCCGAAGCCGAACTCCGCGAAGCGGTGGTCCGCGCAGGGATGGCCACACCCGAATATGGCTGGGAAGAACTGCCCGGCGAAGGCGCATTCTACGCCCCCAAACTTGAATGGCATTTGACTGACGCGATTGGCCGCACATGGCAGGTCGGCACGCTCCAGTCAGACCGCGTTTTGCCCGACCGGCTCGACGCGAGTTACGTGGGTGAAGATGGCGCAAAGCACCGCCCCGTCATGCTCCACCGCGCGATTTTCGGGTCGTATGAACGCTTTATCGGCATCCTCATCGAACATTATGCGGGCAAATTCCCGCTTTGGCTTGCGCCGGTGCAGGCAGTCGTGGCGACAATCGTGTCCGACGCCGATGACTATGCCCGCACCGTGACTGCAAAGCTCGAAGCCGCCGGCATCCGCGTGCGCAGCGACCTGCGCAACGAGAAGATCAATTACAAGGTGCGTGAACACAGCCTCGCGAAGGTGCCGTATCTCCTCGTCGTGGGCATGCGTGAGGCGGAGGAAGGCAAAGTTGCGATCCGTACGCTCGGGTCGGACGGGCAACGCAATATGTCGCTCGATGAGGCCATTGCGATGTTGGTCAGCGAGGCGAAAGCACCCGATTTATCTTGCGCCGCAACATAACCGTCGCCGCGGAGTCCCGGCGCTGACTTGGAAAATGGTTAACCAAATCCTGTGAGTCCCAAACAGGAGGAAACCATGTTCACCCGACTGATTCCCGTTGCCGCCATGATGGCAGCAATTGCGCTTCCCGCCCATGCCGCCACCACGCTGAACTACATCGGCCAGCAGATTATTCCGACCGGCGCACAAGCCTTCGGCACGACCATCGGCGGTCTGTCCGGCCTTGACTACAGCGTTGCAAACGACCGCTACGTTGCGATCAGCGACGACCGGTCGCAGGTCAACCCAGCGCGCTTTTACACGATTGATTTCGCGCTGACGCCAACCACGTTCACGGGGGTGACGTTCACGGCCACGCAAACGCTGAAGCGTCCCGATGGCTCGGCATATCCAGCACTGTCGATTGATCCCGAAGCCATCCGCTTTTCCAGCAACGGCACGTCATTATTTTACACGAGCGAAGGCGATGCATCGGCCGGGATCGCGCCATTTGTCCGCGAAATGAACTTGGACGGCACCTATGTCCGTGATTTCACGGTGCCCGCTTATTATAACCCGCACGGCGGCCCGACTGGCATCCGCAACAATCTTGCCTTCGAAAGCCTGACGCTGTCGAACGACGGCACCAAGGTTTTGACCGCGACCGAAAATGCGTTGCTGCAGGATGGCTCGACGCCGACTCCGACCAGCGGCACCGCAAGCCGTATCTTGTCGTTTGACAAAGTCACGGGATTGCCCTTCGCCGAATATGTCTACAACGTTGATCCGATTGCCGTTGCACCAGCCGTGGGTCAGTTCGCGACGTCAGGCCTTGTCGAATTCCTCGCACTCGGCGGTACCAAATATCTAGCGCTCGAACGGTCATTTACTGCGGGCGCGCCGGGCACTGGATATGATGCAAAAATCTATGAGGTGGATCTGGCCGGTGCGACCAACATGCTCGGGATAACCAGCCTGGTCGGTCAGTCATACACGGCAGTATCCAAGACACTCGTCTTCAACCTTGCCACGCTCGGCATTCCGCTCGATAACCTCGAAGGATTTACGTTCGGCGAGACATTGTCGAATGGCCAGCGCAGCTTGATCCTGGTGTCGGACAACAACTTCGGTGCGACCCAGTTCACGCAGTTCATCGCGTTTGGCGTGAATGCCGGTGCTGTTCCCGAACCATCGACTTGGGCAATGATCATTACGGGCTTCGGTCTTGTGGGCAGCAGCATGCGTCGCCGCAGCCAACAGCCACGCGCACGCCAGATCGTCTGACATATTGGCATGCATGTTACCGGCCACGCGTTCCCGAACGAACGCGTGGCCGTTACTTTGATGTCACAGCGAATGACCAACTGCTCGGCAGTGCTTTGCAAAGTGGTCCCCCGCGCCTATGTTAATATGCGATTGAGTCACAGCAGGAGTCCTGATTATAGCACCGCCCATGATACGCCGCCCGCTCGGGGGCGCGCCAATGCCGAACAACGGCCCCCGTTTTAACGAATTCATCGTCTCACCCAAAGTCCGTGTGATTGACGAAAATGGCGAAAATCTGGGCGTGATGCTGACACGCGAAGCAATGGAGCAGGCGCGCGAGCTTGGCCTTGACCTGGTCGAAGTATCGCCGAACGCGGACCCGCCGGTTGCCAAATACCTCGACGTCGGCAAATTCAAATACGAAGCGCAGAAAAAAGCGAATATCGCCCGTAAATCGCAAAAGACGCAGGAGATCAAAGAGATCAAGATGCGTCCGAATATCGACGACCATGACTACAACACGAAAATGAAAAAGATTTTCGAGTTCATTGGCGATGGCGACAAGGTGAAAGTCACGCTGCGATTCCGTGGTCGCGAACTTGCCCATGGCCAGCTTGGCATGGTTTTGCTTCAGCGCGTGCAAGCCGATACGGTCGAAACCGCCAAGGTCGAAGCCTATCCGCGCATGGAAGGTCGCCAGATGTTGATGGTGCTTTCGCCGAAATAAACCGCTTCCGTAACGGAAGCCCTGTCACACTGTTGCAAAAAAGCCGCGTTTCCGTTGAAAACCACTGGTTTTCGGGTGCGCGGCTAGCAGCAAGGCATCAATCGCGGT
>JANOZQ010000262.1:0-4626 GCA_031429555.1 Sphingomonas sp.
TGTCGATACCTTTCTGAATTTCGGCTCGGAGCCAAGTCAACTGTTCATCGGTCGTGCCGTCCGGAATCGTCAGATGGGTCGGTGCGCCAACGTCGGTGCTTTTTTGACCCTTCATCACGCGCCTCCGGTAAAAAACGTCAAGTTCATGACATCATGGCAGAAGCAAGCTCGAATCGCCATAGCTGTAGAAACGGTAGCCGCTGGCAATCGCGTGGGCATAAGCGGCCTGCATTCTTTCCAGTCCCATCAACGCGCTGACGAGCATGAAGAGCGTCGATTTGGGCAAATGAAAATTGGTCATCAGGCCATCGATGGCTTTGAACCGGTAACCGGGGATGATGAAAATCGAGGTGTCGCCTTCGAACGGGTGTATTACACCGTCTGCGCCCGCTGCGCTTTCGATCAGGCGCAGTGACGTCGTCCCCACTGCGATCAGCCGCCCGCCACCCGCGCGGACCGCATTGAGCCGCGCCGCTGTTGCTGAATCGATGCGGCCCCATTCCGCATGCATGGCATGATCGTCGGTGTCGTCGGCCTTGACTGGCAGAAACGTGCCCGCACCGACATGCAGAGTCAGCGTTTCGTGGGCGATGCCCTTGTTGGACAGCACCGTCATAAGGTCGGGCGTAAAGTGCAATGCCGCCGTCGGGGCGGCGACCGCACCTTTTTCGGCAGCGAACATCGTCTGGTAATCATCGGCGTCGCGGGCGTCGATGGCGCGCTTGCTGGCGATATAGGGTGGCAAGGGCATCGTCCCCGCCCGCTCGAGCAGTGTTTCAACAGGTTCCGTGCCCGCGAAGGTTAAGAGCCAGCTGCCGTCCTCGCCTCGCTCGGTTGCTGTAGCCGCAACATCCGCTCCGAAATCAATCACATCGCCGTCATGCACGCGCTTGGCATTGCGGACGAAAGCACGCCACGATCGCAGCCCCTCGCGCTTGTGCAGCGTTGCGCCAATTTTCGCGTCGCCACGCGTCCCTTCAAGCTGTGCCGGGATAACGCGGGTATCATTGAAAACGAGGCAGTCGCCCGCGCGCAGCAGCGACGGCAAGTCGCACACTTTCCGGTCCATAAGTCCATCATTGACCACAAGCATCCGCGCCGCATCACGCGGGCTTACGGGGCGCAGAGCAATCCGCTCGGGCGGGAGATCGAAATCGAAAAGGTCGACGCGCACTTACTTCGGCACGGCATCCGAAGGCAGCGCTGCCGGTGGCGCAACCGCGGCCACTGCGGGCAACGGCACCCGCGGCGCATTCGGCCCGTCCGCTTCGATCCACGCCTTGACAATTTTGGCCGGATTCGCCGGCGGTTCGCCGCGCTCGATCAGGTCGACATATTGCATCCCCGACACGACCCGCCCGAATGGCGTATATTTACCGTCGAGGCGCAAGACCGGCAGAAAGACAATGAAAAACTGGCTGTTTGCACTGTTTACGCTTTCCGACCGCGCCATCGATACAGTCCCGCGCAGATGTGGCATATCGTTGAACTCGGCCTTGACGTCAGGCAGCGATGATCCGCCCTCGCCCGTTCCCTTGGGATCACCGGTCTGCGCCATAAAACCATCGATGACGCGGTGGAACAGCAGGCCATCATAAAAGCCCGCGCGCGTCAGCGCCTTGATGCGCTCGACATGATTGGGAGTCTTGTCGGGGCGCAGCAGGACGACGACTTCGCCACCGGTCGACAGCTGGATATGCCACAGATTGTCGGGAGTCGCGGCAGGCTCGACCGTGCTTGTCGTGACGATGGTACGTGGGGCCAATTTGGGCTTTTTCTTTGCAAGCGCCGGGCTGGCGAGGGCAAGGACAGCCATCAAAGCGGTCAAAAAGGTCTTCAAAGGTTCAACTCCAGAATTTCCGAGTGGAATAGGGCCATGACGTGACCGCTGCCTGAACGTCAACGACCCTTGCGTCCAATGGTTTCGACGCGGGCAACCACTTCGGCTTCGACGCTTGGGCTGACAAACTTGCCGATGTTGCCGCCATAGATCGCGATTTCCTTGACCAAGCGGCTGGCAATCGGCTGCAACGCGACATCGGCCATCAGAAAGACAGTTTCGATGCGGTTGTTCAGTTGCTGGTTCATGCCCGCCATCTGATATTCATATTCGAAATCGGCAACCGCGCGCAGGCCGCGGATAATGATGCTCGCATTCTGCTGTTCGGCAAAATCCATCAGAAGCAAATCGAAAGGGACGACGCGAACGCCTGCGATGTCCGCCGTTTCACGCTCGACTGTCGCCAGCCGCTCTTCAATCGCGAACATCGGCGATTTTGACGGATTGGTCGTGACACCAATGACGAGCTTGTCGACCAGCTTGGCCCCGCGCCGGATGATGTCCATGTGCCCGCGCGTCAGCGGATCGAACGTGCCGGGATAAACACCGATGCGCATCACCGGTCCCTTTCAATCGAATAGCGGGCAATCGCGCGGAGCAGATCGGCTTCCTCGCCAAAGCTGTTCAGGTGCGAAATCGCCTGATCGACCAGCATCTGTGCCTGCGCACGCGCGCGCTCGACGCCGAGCAGCGACAGGAAAGTCGCCTTGCCTGCCGCCGCATCCTTGTGCAGCGCCTTGCCCGCCAGTTCCTCATCGCCTTCTTCATCAAGCAGATCGTCGGCAATCTGGAACGCCAGCCCGACATCGCGGGCATAGCCGCGCAGCGATGCACGACCGTCCGGCGGCACGCGGCCCATGATCGCGCCCGCCTCGACCGAAAACGCAATCAGCGCGCCGGTCTTCATCTGCTGCAGCCGCGTCACACCGTTGAGGTCGAAAGTCTGCGTTTCGGCGGCAATATCCATCATCTGGCCGCCCGCCATGCCCGACGGACCACTTGCCCGCGCCAGCCCTTCGGCCAGTTCGATGCGGACAAACGGATCGGTGTTCACCGCTTCATCGACCACCAATTCGAACGCCAGCGCATGAAGCGAATCCCCCGCCAGCACGGCAATCGCTTCGTCGAAGGCCTTGTGCACCGTGGGTTTGCCGCGCCGCATGTCATCGTCGTCCATGCACGGCAGGTCATCGTGGATCAGCGAATAGACATGGATCGCCTCGACCGCGCAACCGACCCGCAACGCCGCCGCGCGGTCCACATTGAACAGCGCACAGGATGCAACAACCAGCAACGGCCGCAAGCGCTTGCCGCCGCCGATGCTGGCGTGGCGCATCGCGTGGAACAGCGGCGCGCGCTGGTCGTCGGGAACGGGTAGTAATGTATCGAACAGCCGGTCGACATCGCGCGCGATGTCCGCCAGCGCATCGCCCAGTATCGGCGCAACCACCCCCATCGCGTTCCTAGCTCCCGTCGAAAGGTTGCATGCCGGTCGGTGCACCGTCACTGCCCAGACTGATCTTTTCGATCCGCGCCTGAGCATCCTTTAGCCGCCGCTCGCATTGCGTCTTCAGCGCATCACCCTCGGTGTAGAGCGTGATCGAGCTGTCGAGGCTCTCATCACCACTTTCCAGACGCTGGACGATGTTTTCCAGCCGCTTCAGCGCATCTTCGAACGACAGGGCAGTCAGGTCTTCGGCCATGGGACGCTTAGTGACGGGCGGCGGCGCAGGGGTCAAGCGTGGCTGTTCAGGGACGCCATGCCAGGGGGTGGTCGAGTAGAGCTGTGTCGATTGTAGCAAGCCGCAAGCGCTCTACAGCGGCGGTGGCCAACAGAAGCCGGTCGAACGGGTCCTTTGTATCCGGAACGGGATCAAGGTCTGCCAGAACATGCGCCGGATCAATGTTGATCAGGTGCAGGCCGGTAATGAACAGCAGCGTCGGCCATTCGGACAGCGGCACGGGCAAAGGCAACTTGCCCTGACGGTGCTTGATCGCAATCTCCCACAATGAGGCGACGCTCACAAAAAAGTGATAGGGATGCTGTTCGAGGCTTTGTTCAATTTTCTTCGGCAACGGGAAAGTCTCGGGCTCCGCAAGTCCGAGCATGACATGCGTGTCGAGCAACAAATCCATGATCAGGCCAAAGGCTTGCTCAAGACATCCTCGTCGAGGGGATCGTCAAAGTTGCCCACAGCAGGCCCGACCAATCGGTCATAGCCCCGCTCGGCCTTCCAACGCTGAAGTGCCGCCCGATCAAACCCCTTCTTCGGCTGATGGGGAACGATGTCAGCGACCGGTTTGCCATTTCGCGTGATGACGGACGTACGACCTTGTTCAGCGTCCCGGACAAGTTCGCTCAGGCGATCCTTCGCAATTTTAATGGACACTTCATATCTCATTTCTAAAATATAGCCACCGGTAGCTACCCTGTCAATTTCGCGCGCTCCTCCGCCACTAGTTCCTTGCGGCTTAACTTGCCGACCAGTGTCTTGGGCAGGTTCAGCCGCACTTCGACATCGGTCACGCGCTCATGTTTGCCGAGTTGGGGGTTGAGCCATTCCTTCAATCCCGTTCCGTCCGCACCATCGTTCAGCGTTACAAACGCCTTGGGCATCTCGCCATGATAGCTGTCCGGAATGCCGATCACGAGTGCCTCTTTTACGGACGGATGCTTGTAAAGCACCACTTCGATCTGGCTCGGAAACACCTTGAACCCGCCGACCGCGATCATGTCCTTCAGTCGGTCGACAATGCGGATATAGCCGTCATCATCGATGGTCGCG
>JANOZQ010000263.1:0-5012 GCA_031429555.1 Sphingomonas sp.
CCGTCATAGGTATGCGCCTTGCCGGGCGCAGTCGTCGCCGATGACGACACAGGATGCACACCGTTCAGGCTGGGGTGGACGATCCGTCCCATGTGCCAGAGCTGTGCCACGATCCGTCCGCCCGCTTCATGGACGGCCTCGGTGACGGGCTTCCACGCCTCGACTTGCTCCTCGCTCCACAGGCCGGGGGCAAAGGGCCAGCCCGACCCCTCGACCGTAATCCCCGTTGCTTCGCTGATAATCAGTCCGGCAGACGCGCGTTGCGCATAATAGGTTGCCATTCGCGCGGTCGGCACATGCCCGCGCGTTGCCCGTCCGCGTGTCAAAGGGGCCATCAGGATGCGGTTGGGCGCGTGGATTGCGCCAAGGTCAATCGAATCGAACAGCGACGGCATAAACGGGTTCCTCTTTGAAACGGGAATGGTCTCGCGCATATGGCGGTGCATGGAGACAATCGCCAGCGAAGAAAAACTTGGGAGCCCGCGATATGGACTCGCAGCGCTATTGGTGGGCAGTGCCCTGCTCGCGCTGGGGCCGATGTTTGTGCGCATGGCCGATGTCGGACCGATCTCCTCGGCGTTCTGGCGGATGGCGCTTGCCTTACCGCTCTTGGCGATGATGGGACGGTTTGGGCCAAAATCGAGCGGGCGGATGACGCCTGCGCTTGTGCTGATCATTGCCGCGTCGGGCGTATTATTCGCCGCCGATCTCGCCAGTTGGCACCTCGGCATCATGCAGACCAAGATCGCCAATGCGACGCTTTTCGGCAATTCGGCGAGCTTCATTTTCCCGGTCTACGGCTTTGTCGTTGCGCGCGTCTGGCCCGCCCGCCGGCAAGTGCTGGCGCTGCTCATGGCAGCGGCGGGGGCTGGGCTGTTGATGGGGCGTAGCGCCGAGTTATCGCCCGAACATCTGGTCGGCGATTTGCTCAGCTTGCTCGCCGGTGTCTTTTACGCCGCCTATTTCATTGCAATCGCCCGCGCGCGTGAAACGCTCAGCCCTTTGCCGCTGCTCGCATGGTCTACGCTGGCCAGTGCTGTCCCGCTCCTGATCGTTGCCAACATCATGGGCGAGACGGTGATGCCGACCAACTGGACCCCACTCATTGCTCTGTCGCTGTGCAGCCAGGTAATCGGACAAGGCCTCATGGTTTATGCGCTGGGCCGGATGAGCCCGCTAGTCATCGGGCTGTCGCTATTGACCCAGCCCATCACAGCGGCGCTGACCGGCTGGCTAATGTTTAACGAAACGCTCGCACCGCCCGATCTCGCCGGTGCAGCCCTTATTGCGCTGGCGCTGGTTCTGGTGCGGCGCTAGCTTTAAGGCACGCTTTTGCGAAATAGTTGACCGTGTCGATCATTACGTCGCCGCCGCGCATGCCGATTGCCGGCTCGCGCTGCCCCGCCCACCCTTGCGTTAACGGATAGAAATAGGCAACGAAGGAGGCCTCATAGCCATCGGCGATCCGGCCCAACTTGCGTGCCGGAAACGCGAGTTCGGCACCGTTCTTCGTAGCCATCTCAATAATCTCGGACGTGTCGAACAGCGCGAAGCTGCGCAACGTCGTGATCTCGTGATGCATGCCGAGCGAATATTGGTCCGCGCCAACCGCCAGCTTTACCTTGGCATTGCGCAGCATGGTCAGATTGTGACGCATGATCGCCAGCACTTCGGCCAGTTTCGCGCCGTCATACCGCATCGCACCGACGGATGCCGTCGGCACGACAGTAATCCCGGCAGCAGCTGCCGCAGCGGCATCGGCCGCCGTGATGCGATAGCTTTCTGCCGGATGCGTTGCGGACGGAGCTTCATAGGGCATGTGGCCAAGCGCCGTTACTTTGGCGGCAACCGCGAGGCGGAAATCGGCAGCATCCTCGATATGGACGATCTGCCTCAGCCCCAGTTTTTTTGCCTCGGTCACGGCAGCATCAAACGCTTCGCCCGATAATCCGCTGCTGTCTTTGCTGCTGTGGTTCAACAGGTAGAGCTTGACGATCGCCGCGCCATTGGCCTTGACAGCGCGCACAGCGGCGCGCGCCGCCTCTGGCGTATCGGCCAGGTGAAAGGCACGTCCGGGCAGGTCTTCGACCTTGACCGGCCCCAGAAAGCCGCGCTGCGCAAGCCCCGTGTATAATGGCTGTGGATGCCCGCCGGTCCGCGTGATTCCTCCACCGGTTGCTTGCAGTTCGACCAGCCCGGCTTGCGCTGGCGGGGTCGGGCCCTTTGGGCGGATATTGTTGGGATTCAGCGCGTAGAAAATACCTTGGCCCACATAACGCTTATGGGTTTCGTCATCGCGACCACGCGGCACATCGATCGTGTGGGTGTGAACGTCAGCAAAGGGCGGTGTCAGATAAAGGAATGACGCGTCGAGGCTGACGGGCATCGTCGCCTCGGCCACGAAACGCCCGCTTTTGATCGCGAGCGTCCGCTTTTCATAGGCCGCGCCATTCCAGACATTGGCATTGGTGAGTGCCAGATCGCACTGCGCCGCCGCGGCCGCCGATGAAGCGGCAAATGCGGCGGCGATTGCGAGCCGGAGCATCAATCAAGCGCCGCCGAGAACGCCTTGGGTGACCATGCAATAAAGCATCGGGATCGACAGCAGCGTATTGGTCCGGCTGAACATCATTGCGGTCGTTGCCGCCTTTGCTTTCGTGTCAGCGTCGGCTTCGACAAGGCCCAGCGCCTTTTTCTGGTTCGGCCAGATCACGAACCACACGTTGAACGCCATGATCAGGCCCAGCCACATGCCAAGGCCGATCATCCGGTATCCCTGCTGGAACGTCAACGCTTCGATCAGATATTGCTGCGGCGGGTGCGCGGCGATGACCAGACCCATGACAACCGTGGCCAGGGCCGCCCAGCGGAACCAGAACAGCGCAGCGGGCGCGATATATTTCGACACACCGGGTTTCAGTTCAGCCGGGACGGTCGGCATTGTCGGAATCTGCACGAAGTTGAAATAGTAGAGCAACCCGATCCACATGATGCCAAACAGGGTGTGCAGAAAACGAAACAGGGCATTCACATAAACCGGCGCTTCGGTACCGCCGTGGAACACGAAGATCACGACGACGAGCAAAGTGAAGCCAAGCAGCAGCACCGACCCGAGATTCCCGAAAAACTTTGCCATAGCGACGCCCCTGAACGATTGATGTTTGGCTCCTAGCAGCCCATTTGAATGCTGTCACCCGATGGAGCGTTACGATGTCTGACCCCACTCTCGACGAAATGCGCGTCATGCTGGCGGCGGAGCTGCCCCACCATGCCGCGTTCGACGGGTGGACGCCCGAAGCGCTCGCGCTGGCTGCCTACGCCACTGACATCGATCCGGCGGTAGCCGCGTTGGCCTTTCCTGGTGGCGCGATGGACATGATCGATGCGTGGTTCGCACAGATTGACGAAGCAATGCTGGCAAAGCTGCCGCCCGAAACGCTGGGCACCATGAAAGTCCGCGCGAAAATTGCCGCGCTGGTCGAAGCGCGTATTGATTTGTTGGGTGTCCATATCGAAGCGCTCCGCCGTGCGCTTGCGGTTCTTGCGCTCCCGCAAAATCTGCCCCGTGCCACGAGACTCGGCTGGCGCGCCGCTGACGTCATGTGGCATGCAGCGGGTGATACCGCGACCGACCTCAACCACTATTCGAAGCGCGTCATCCTCGGCGGCGTCTATATGGCCACGATCATGGCGATGATGGACGACGAAACCGAAGGCTACACCGACACCCGCGCTTTCCTGTCACGCCGCATCGACGGCATCATGCGCTTCGAAAAGTTCAAAGGCCGTTTCAGCCACAGCGCGCCCGAACGGCTGAGTTTGGCACGCTTTCTCGGGCGGCTCAGGTATCCGGCGGTCTAAAAGCTGGCGTTCTTCGCGAGCTATTGATAATGGCTCGCAATGACGCTTGCCGATCTTCCGTTTGCCCAAGAAGCCACGATCAGCGCGATCGACTGGTCTGCGCTGTCCGAACGCGATGGGCGGCGGTTGCGTGAACTGGGTTTTGACGAAGGTGTCGCGGTAGAGCCGTTGCATGGTGCGGGGTTTGCCACGCGTGATCCCTTGGCGGTGCGCATCGGGCGGATGACGGTTGCGATCCGCCGTGCCCATGCCGACGCCATTGATGTTGAACCGATCCAATGAACGCCCCCGCCGCCATCACAACAACGCCGATGGTCGCGCTTGTTGGCAATCCGAATTCGGGCAAATCGGCGCTGTTCAATGCGCTGACCGGGGCGCGGCAGAAAGTCGGTAATTACCCCGGCGTCACCGTCGAGCGCCATGCAGGTCGTCTTTCGCTTGGCGATGGTCGTCCGCTCGAACTGGTTGATCTGCCCGGCACATACAGCCTGACCCCTTCCAGCCCCGACGAACAGGTGACGCGCGACGTTATCATGGGCACGCAGGCCGGCGAGCGTATTCCGTCCGCGCTCATTATCGTCGTTGATGCGTCAAACCTCGACAATCACTTACGTTTTGCGATGGAGTTGATCGCGCTGGGGCGGCCCACTGTTGTTGCGCTCAACATGTTCGACCTCGCCGTACGCGATGGCCTGACCATCGATGTGCCCGCCTTGGCCCAGACACTCGGCGTTCCCGTCATCCCCACGGTCGCCGTCCGCAAGCGGGGCCTCGACGAGCTCCGCGCTGCGCTCGACCCGCTGGTCATGGGCAATCTTGTGCAGCCGCACGCAGGCGCCACCCTGTCCGAACCGACCCTGACCGAGCGCCAGCGCCACGCCCGCCGCATCGCCAAATCGGTGACGGTCGAAACCAGCCCCGCGCGCCGCTGGACCGAAAGCATCGACCGCGTCGTGCTGCATCCACTTGGCGGGCCACTCGTCCTTGCCGCGATCATATTCGCGATGTTCCAGGCGGTGTTCAGCCTCGCAGCCTATCCCGCCGATGTGATCGATGGCGGCATCGGCGCGGTGCAGGACGCGGTGAAGGCCGCAATGTCTGAAACCATCCTGCGCTCATTGATCACCGACGGCATACTCGCGGGCGTCGGT
>JANOZQ010000264.1:0-6266 GCA_031429555.1 Sphingomonas sp.
GTATTCGCTGCTGGGCGGCCACGACATGCCGTGCGAAGGCGATACGCTGGCCGAGGGGATCGCGGTCAAGTATCCCGGCATGATCACGCGCAACATGGTGCAATCGCTGACCGACGAAATCGTCCTTGTTTCCGAACGCGATCTGGAGAAGTCGGTCAGCCTGTTGCTGCAGATCGAAAAGACCGTCGTCGAAGGCGCGGGCGCAGCGGGACTGGCGGCCTTGCTCGCGCATCCCGAAAAGTTCAGGGGAAGGACCGTCGGGATTGTCCTGTGCGGCGGGAATATCGATACGCGGTTGCTGGCGAATGTGTTGCTGCGCGATCTGGCGCGTTCGGGGCGGCTGGCGCGGCTGCGGATCCGGCTTCAGGACCGGCCGGGCGCGCTTTTCCACGTGGCGCAGGTGTTCCACGAACAAGCCGTCAATATCATCGAAGTTTATCACCAGCGGGTGTTTACAACGCTGCCTGCCAAGGGGCTGATCACCGACATCGAATGCGAAACGCGCGGGCCGGAGCATCTGGTGCGGCTGATCGCGGCACTGCGCGATGCGGGGTATGAAGTGAGCCCGGTGGAGCTGGCGTAAAAGTTAACCCTCTTTCGTGGTAAATCCGCTTTTCATCACGGCCAAGGCGCTTCATAGTCGCGGTCGTGACTGCCCAATTCCGCTTTCCCCGTTTCTATGTGACGACGCCGTCGGCGTGTCCCTATCTGCCCGGCAAGACCGAGCGGAAGGTGTTTACCGAGCTGTCGGGACCGAACGCAGTCGAGCTGAACGATGCGCTAGGGCGGATTGGGTTTCGGCGGAGTCAGGGCGTTGCTTACCGGCCCTCGTGCCTCGATTGCCAGTCGTGCGTCGCGGTGCGCGTGGTTACCAAGGAATTCGAGCCAAACGCGAGCCAAAAGAAGCTGCTCAAACGCCACGCCGACCTTGAAGTGTCGGCATGCAAGGCGTGGTCGACTGACGAGCAGTTCGAATTGCTGCGCCGTTATCTCGGATCACGGCATCCCGGCGGTGGGATGGTCGAGATGGATGACCTTGATTATGCCGACATGGTCGAACAGTCGCCGGTCGACAGCTATGTCGTTGAATATCGCGAACCGTCGGTCGATGGTCGCCCGGGGCGATTGGTTGGCGCGTGCCTGACCGACCGCCAGTTCGACGGGTTGTCGATGATCTACAGCTTTTTCGAGGCGGATAGCGTGGACCGTCCCGGCCTCGGCAATTTCATCATCATGGACCATATTATCCGCGCGGCGGAGGCTGATTTGCCGCATGTCTATCTTGGCTACTGGGTCGCAGGATCGAAGCGGATGGAATATAAAGTCCGCTATCGCCCGATGGAGCGGCTTGGTCCGGGTGGCTGGACACGGTTGCGCGACGAAGATGTGGCGGAGTCGCTTCGCGCGGCGGGGGTTTTGGGATCGCCCGAGGGGCGGAAGTTTTAGCGGGTCATTCGCTAATTCTCCGTATCCCCGAGCGCAGCCGAGGGGCATGTTCGAGCGGAGCCGAGAACAGCACTTTTGCGTCAACACGCCTCGGCTTCGCTCGGTGGCGTCCCTCGGCTTCGCTCGGGAATGCGGCCAATTTCAGCTTCTACCTCTCAATCCGCAAACGGATCGCGCACGAGAATTGTATCTTCACGCTCGGGTGATGTGCTGACCAGCGCGACCGGGCAGGCGATCAGTTCTTCGACGCGTTTTACATATTTCACGGCTTGGGCAGGCAAATCGGCCCAGCTGCGCGCGCCGGCGGTGGACTGGCTCCAGCCTTCGATTTCCTCGTAGACGGGTTCGACGGCGGCCTGGTCGATGGCGTGGGGCGGCAGGTAGTCGTAGGTTTTGCCGTTTAGTTTGTAGCCGACACAGATTTTGAGTGTTTCGAAACCGACGAGGACGTCCAGTTTGGTGAGGGCAATGCCGGTAATGCCGCTGACCGCGACCGACTGGCGGACGAGAACGGCGTCGAACCAGCCGCAGCGGCGTTTGCGGCCTGTCACCGTCCCGAATTCATGGCCGCGCTCGCCGAGGCGCTGGCCGGTTTCGTTCTCGAGTTCGGTGGGGAAGGGCCCTGCGCCGACGCGGGTGGTGTAGGCTTTGACGATGCCGAGGACGAAACCCGCCGCACCGGGGCCGAGGCCTGACCCGCTTGCGGCAGTGCCCGACACTGTGTTTGACGAGGTGACAAACGGATAAGTGCCGTGGTCAACATCGAGGAGCATCCCCTGTGCGCCTTCGAAAAGGATGCGTTTTCCCGCGCGACGGGCAAGGTTAAGCTCGTGCCAGACGGGTTTGGCGTAGGGCAGGATGGCAGGCGCGATTTCCGACAGGGCCGTCATCAGCGCGTTGCGGTCGATGGGTGCGATGTTGAATCCGGTGCGCAGCGCGTCGTGATGCGCACAGAGCCGGTCGATCTGCGGGGCGAGGGCGTCTAGGTGCGCGAGGTCACAGACGCGGATGGCGCGGCGGCCGACTTTGTCCTCATAAGCGGGGCCGATGCCGCGCCGCGTCGTGCCGATCTTGAAGGCGCTGGCGTCTTCGCGCAGGCCGTCGAGGTCGCGGTGGAAAGGGAGGATCAGCGGGCAGGTCTCGGCAATGTGCAGGTTTTCGGGGGTGATCGTCACCCCCTGGCCCGCGAGTTTGGCGACTTCATCACGGAAATGCCACGGATCGAGGACGACGCCGTTGCCGATGACGCTGAGCGTGCCGCGCACGATACCCGAAGGCAGCAGGCTGAGCTTGTAGACTGCCCCATCGACGACGAGCGTATGCCCGGCATTGTGCCCGCCCTGAAAGCGGACGACGACATCGGCACGGGCAGCGAGCAGATCGACGATCTTGCCCTTGCCCTCATCGCCCCATTGCGCGCCGATTACCGTGACGTTGGCCACTTAAATGTCCTTTGAAATGCTGTCGGGATAGACCGAAAATCCGGTGGCGGGTTCGTCGCGGCCATCCGGGTGGGTGATAACGTAGCTGCCGCCGCGTCCGACAGCGCCGGATGCGCCCGCAACGAAGAGCGAGAATCCGAACCAGCTTTGATATTCAAAGCCGTGGCGTTCGGTGGGGTCGAGGGTGACGCGGACGCCGGACAGGGACTTTGCGATGGCTTCGATCCCGTCGATGCGGCTGGTCATGAGGCCTGCGTGGTCGAACTTGCGGAGCGCCGCAAGCGCGGTGGTGACGGGGCCGGTCGCGGCGATCAGGGGGAGCCAGTCTTTGAAACCTGCGGTCGTTAGGCCACCGGCGTCTTTTATGTCGAGAAGAAGATCGAGCTGCGCGATCTGGTCGGACGTCAGGACGAGGCCCGCGAGCGTTTGGACGAGATCGGGCAATGTGAGGTCGACGGTCAGGCCTGTTACACCTGCTGCGGTCAGCGCCTCGACCGCGATGCCGACGATTTCGCAGGCGGCTTCTACTGAATCGCTGCCGATCAGTTCGGCACCGACCTGCATCGTTTCGCGCTGGGGGTTTAGTTGCGACGCACCAAGTTTGAGGACGGGGCCGGCGTAGGCGAGGCGCAACGGGCGGGGCACATTGGCGAGTTGAGTCGAGACGATCCGCGCAATCTGCGGCGTGATGTCGGGGCGGACAGCAAGCGTGCGTTGCGAAAGCGGATCGACGAAGCGGGCAAGATCAGTGCGCGAGGATTTGAGGCGGGCGGCAAGCGACTCCTCATATTCGACCAGCGGCGGCGAGACCCGTTCGTAGCCGCGTGCTTCAATGCTATCGAGCAGTGCACGGACAGTCCGCGCCTGCGCTGCGGCCTCGCCGGGCAAGCGGTCGCGCAATCCTTCGGGGAGGAGGCCGGGGGGGAGGCTGGTCATTGCCGCCCCCCTAAGCCGATTGTCACGCGAACTTCAACGTCTTCACCCGGCGGACGCCGGGGAGGTTGCAGAGCTGCCATGACACGGGTTCGGGGACGGGTGAGTCGACCGAGAGGAGCAGGACGGCTTCGCCCCCTGCGGCGCGGCGGCCGAGGTGGAAGGTGCCGATGTTGACGCCCGCTTCGCCCAGTGTCGAACCCAAGCGACCGATGAAGCCCGGCGCGTCGTCATTGACGATGTAGAGCATGTCGCCCGCGAGATCGGCTTCGATCTTGATGCCGAACAGCTCGACGATGCGCGGGCTTGTGTTGCCGAACAGTGTCCCCGCGACTGATTTTTCGCCTTCCTCGGTCTGAACCGAAACGCGGACGAGGGTGTGGTAATCGCCTTCGCGGTCGTGGCGGACTTCGCGGATGTCGAGGCCGCGTTCCTTGGCGAGGAACGGCGCGTTGACCATGTTCACCGTGTCCGAATAGCGGCGCATGAGCCCGGCAAGCACTGCGCCGGTGATTGGCTTGATGTTGAGTTCGGCGGCGGCCCCTTCGACTTCGATGCTGATCTTGGTGAGGTTGTCGTGCGCGAGCTGACCGATGAGCGAGCCGAGGCGTTCGGCCAGCGCCATATAGGGTTTCAGTTTGGGGGCTTCCTCGGCGGAAAGGCTCGGCATGTTGAGCGCGTTGGTGACGCCGCCCTGCATCAGATAATCCGACAATTGCTCGGCAACCTGGATCGCGACGTTCACCTGTGCTTCGGACGTGGACGCACCAAGATGCGGGGTCGAGATGAAGTTGGGCGTGCCGAACAGGGGCGACGCGGTGGCGGGTTCCTCGACAAAGACGTCGAGTGCCGCACCGCCGACCTGGCCCGAATCCATCGCGGCTTTGAGCGCGGCTTCGTCGATCAGGCCGCCGCGCGCGCAATTGATGATGCGGACGCCTTTTTTGGTTTTGGCGAGCGCTTCGGCGGAGAGGATATTGCGCGTTTCGTTGGTCAGCGGCGTGTGCAGCGTGATGAAATCGGCACGACCGAGCAGTTCGTCGAGCGTGACTTTCTCGATGCCGAGGTCGATCGCGCGTTCTGGGGTGAGGAAGGGGTCATAAGCGACAACTTTCATTTTCAGGCCGCGGGCGCGGTCCGCGACAATCGAGCCGATGTTACCCGCACCGATCAGACCAAGCGTCTTGCTGGTCAGTTCGACGCCCATGAAGCGGTTCTTTTCCCACTTGCCGGCCTGTGTGCTGAGATCGGCTTCGGGCAGCTGGCGGGCAAGCGCAAACATTAGGGCAATGGCATGTTCGGCCGTCGTGATCGAATTGCCGAAAGGCGTGTTCATGACGACGATGCCCGCCGCCGACGCTGCTGGAATATCGACATTGTCGACGCCGATGCCTGCGCGGCCTATGACTTTGAGGTTTTTGGCGGCGGCGATCACGTCCGCCGTGA
The DNA here is from genome assembly GCA_031429555.1 of Sphingomonas sp. Lineage (GTDB taxonomy): Bacteria > Pseudomonadota > Alphaproteobacteria > Sphingomonadales > Sphingomonadaceae > Sphingomonas_O. The sequence goes on from JANOZQ010000264.1 coordinate 5,268, forward strand.
CTTTGGTCGCCGAGCGGATGGCGAGGCCGTCATAGTCGCCAATCATCGCGATCAGTTCTTCCTTGGTCTTGCCGGTGATTTCGTCGACCTCGATGCCGCGTTCGCGGAAAATCTGGGCAGCGCGGGGGTCCATTTTGTCGGAAATGAGAACTTTTGGCATGGTGGTGATCCTTTGAATTGGTCGTCATCCCAGCGAAAGCTGGGATCCCTTCAGTGTCGGGAGATCCCAGCTTTCGCTGGGATGACGGTTATTGATGCGACGGTGAAACCTGCGCCCAGGCCCAGTCGAGCCATGGGCCGAGCGCGACAATGTCCGCCGTATCGACGGTCGCGCCACACCAGATGCGCAGGCCCGGCGGGGCGTCGCGGTATCCGGCGATGTCGTAGGCGGCGTCCTCGATTTCGAGGAGGCCCGCGAATTTCTTGATCAGCGCTTCGTCGGCGCCTTCGACCAGCAGGCACACGCTGGTTTTCGAGCGTGTCGCCGGATCGGCGGCAAGGTGGCGCAACCATGACCGTTCGCGGACGATATTGTCGAGCGCTTCGGCATTGGCATCGCTGCGTGCGATCAGGGCGTGCAGGCCGCCCATCCCCTTTGCCCATTCAAGCGCGAAGATCACATCCTCGACCGCGAGCATCGACGGGGTGTTGATCGTTTCGCCCTTGAACACGCCCTCGGCCAGCGCGCCTTTTGAGACGAGGCGGAAGATTTTCGGGAGCGGCCACGGCGGCGTGTAGCTGGTCAGGCGTTCGACGGCGCGCGGCCCGAGGATGATGACGCCATGCGCGCCTTCGCCGCCGAGGACTTTTTGCCAGCTGAACGTGGTGACGTCGAGCTTGTCCCACGGCATGTCATAAGCGAAGACAGCGCTGGTCGCGTCGTTGAAGGTCAGGCCTTCGCGGTCGTCCTTGATCCAGTCGCCGTCGGGGACACGGACGCCCGAGGTGGTGCCGTTCCAGGTGAAGAGGACGTCGTGACTTTGGTCGATGCTGGTGAGG
>JANOZQ010000265.1:0-9267 GCA_031429555.1 Sphingomonas sp.
ACAATCGCCATCATCCGCCCGACGGCACCCGCAACATGATAGCAATATTTCAGGAGATCAGCTTCCTTTCGCGGGCGCCAGTCGGCAGCGTCGAGCGCGAACCCTTCGATCACGTCATAGGGCAGATCGCGCGGAATGCCGGTTTCGCGAACAACCACGCCCAACGCATCGAATGCGGCTTCCCCCGTCGGTTCGCCGTCGAGGGCCATCGTCGTTAGCTCAGTAATATGCGCGACACGCTCGGCGGCATCCGTCACGCGCGACATCGCCCCGCCATGATCCTGCCCGTCGGCAATATCGTCGCACGTCCGGCACCAGAAATAGAGCAGCCACGCACGTTCGCGCGTCGGTTTGTCAAAGAGTTTGCTTGCCAGCGCAAAGGATTTGGACCCTTTGGCAATCGATTCAGCGGCGGCGGCAACGAGATCAGCGCGCGTCACAAATTGGCGGCCTTCATCCTGAAAATCGTTTCATGCGGGCGATAAGCGGACATCTGCGCCAGCAAGCCGTCGAGCGACGTATCGGCAAGCAAGATACCGCCATGTTGGGGGCGGATGAACCCAACTGTTTTCATATGTTCGTTGAACGCGATCAGTGCATCATAGAAACCACCGACGTTGAGCAAGCCAACCGGCTTCTCATGATAGCCAAGCTGCGACCAGCTCACTGCTTCCCAAAGCTCGTCCATCGTGCCGACCCCGCCGGGCAGCGTGATGAAGCCGTCGGACAGATCGGTGAATAACGCCTTGCGCTCGTGCATTCCCGAGACGATCCGCAGTTCGGTGCAGCCGCGATGCGCGACTTCGGCATCGACCAGCGCCTGCGGGATAATGCCGATCACTTCGCCTCCCGCCGCAAGGGCCGCGTCGGCTACCGCGCCCATGAGCCCGAGCCGCCCGCCGCCGTAAACAACGCCGATCCCGCGCTGCGCAAGTTCAGTCCCGACTGCGCGCGCCGCCTCGATGTAAACGGTGTCGGCAGGCGTTGCCGACCCGCAATAGATGGCCAGCCGCTTCACCGCTTCGTTTCCCGCATCACGGCCATTGCGCGGCCAATCGGCACCGGCGGTTTGCCCGACAGGATGCGCGCCTTGTCGAGGAAAGTCGTGTTCCCGGCGTAAAAGCGCTGGATGAGCGACGGGGCCAGCCCGTAAAAGCGTTGCAACACTTTGTAACGTGTGCCGGGTGTCGTGGCACGGAAGAGCATCCGGTCGAGCAAGCGGTAAAACCCGCCCTTGTTCCAGCGCGCCTCGGCGAATTCGCGCATGGCGCTGGCGATGGCGGGGCCGGACAGGTCGTCGAGTCTAGCGATCATCGAAGCCGTCCGCACTGCATCGGGCAGGGAAAAGCCGGTTGTTCCGTGAAACAGCGCCGCGCGCACGCCGATTTTCGCAGCCTCACCGCCGGAGCGCCAATAGGCATCGAAATCGCCACCCATCGTTACCGGCAGCGCGCCCATTTCCTGGTGGATCAGTTCCGCCAATTGCCAGTCCTGCGCCGCCGCATAGTCCTTGATCCGCGTTGCCATCGCATCCCGGTCAATCTCGGGACCGTCGCTGTAATAAGTGTCCTCAATGAAAATGCGATCTTCGGCAAAGGGCAGCGCATAAACAAAGCGATAGCCGTCAATCTGGTCGACCGTCGCGTCCATGACGATGGGGTGCGTCAGGCCGTGCGGCGTTGCTGTGCGAAACTCTTGCCCGACGAATTTCTGCCAGCCGAAATCGAGATGGTCGAGGTCCGCAACACCGCGCCCATCGAACACTCCACCTGCGGTAATGCTGCGCTGGTCGCTAAGATAGACACTGGTTTGCGACAACTCGACCGCTTCGCCTTGCACGGGAACACCGTTAGGCAGGACAGCTCGCAAATGCCCGTCATAATTCTGCGAACGGATCGAGTTGAACGGTGATTCAAAGCGCCGTGTATGGGCAGGAAATCGCGTTTCATACCGATCCCATCTGTGATCGATAAAGGGCTCGACGATCCACCAATCCTCGGGCGCGATGTCGCTGGTAAAAAATGACCAGACATGATTGCCGCCAAAGGTTGTGGATGGGTCGATCAGACGCACAGCCAAATCGGGGCGTTTTACCGACAGCGCATAAGCCGTCAGCCCGCCTGCCAATCCGCCACCGACGATCGCAATGTCGCAATTGATTTCCGCGCCCATATGCGCCGCCCTAAACGAGCCTGCGGCGAACGCGAAGCAAATCCTGTCACGTGCTTTGAAGTAGCGCAGCCAGTTCTGTCCGGTTGGCGCGGGCGGGGCCGGGGCCAACAGCATTGACGGCGATGACATCGTGAAACCTGGCGAGGTCTGTGAGTGAATCGATGCGCTGATAGCGCATCAGAAGCGGGTGTCGTTCTAGCCCGTACAGCAAAAGCCCCGCCGTTCGAACGTCGTTATAAAGTGCTTGGGGATTGTTCGATGCTTCGAAAATCAGAAAGCGCATTGTCGGTTGCGCCAATAACCAAGGCAGAATTTTGGGTTCAGCCCCTTCGATGTCGATCTTCGCCGCAAACGGGCGCTCCTCGATCAACGGCCCGACATAAGGGGCAATCGCCCGCACAGTACAGGTTTCGGACGCGTCGAAATGTGTTGCTGTGCCCGTGTCGGCAAATGTTGCGCTGCCCGAATGATCGGTCGGCGAGCGCAATTCAAAGCTGCCGTCAATATCGAGCAGGCCGATTCGGTGAAGTGTGACATTGCCGAAGCGACCCGCCTCAATTGCGTTTGCTATGCGGCCACCCAGCTTGCGCTGCGGTTCGAAGACATGGACCGCACCTTTTGAGCCAACCACGCGCGCTGCCGAAAAACCGATGGTCGCATGGTTTGCGCCAATGTCGAGAAAGGTGTCGCCGGGGTTCAGTAGCGCTTCGGTCGTCAATGCCACCTTGGGATCGTTGGTGCCGAACAGATACAGGATGCTGCCGTCATGGTCGCGCGGCGACGTTGCAATCGGCGTCCCGTCGCGCAACGTCGTCATCACCGGGTCCGGAAGATCGCGGATCAGCCACAGGATAAACTTGTGGTAGGCAATCGCTGTTACCCCGCTCTTGAGGGGCAGCTGCCGCAATACTGCAATGACAATGCGGCGTAGTATGCTTTTCATGCCCAAATTTCCTGTCGGCGCGGTTGACGGCCCATTCATGACTTATTCAATGGCGCGACCCTACGGCTGTCTTCATGACACCGATGAAACTTAGTCTTTTGAGCATGCTACTCCTTGCACCCGCCGCTTCGCAAGTCGATGCGCAGGGACGGCGCGGCGATGCCGACGCGGTCTATCAAGGGCGGTTGGCAGGATCGCTGATGCCTCTACGTTCGATCGAGAGCGGCGTTGTGCCGCGCATGAAATCGCGCGGTGCGGACTATATCGGCGCGGAGTTCGATGAGGATATGGGCCGCTATCGCTTGAAGTTCATGCGTGACGGATCAGTGATCTGGGTCGATGTCGATGGGCGAACCGGCGCAATCGTGGGTCGCGCTGGCGAATAATCCCCGCTAGGGTTTCAGAAAGAGGGAGACCGATATGCGGCTTTTGATCGTCGAGGACGAGCCCACGCTGGGCGCACAGCTTAAAAACACACTCGAAGGCGCGGGCTATGCCGTCGATCTGGCCACCGATGGTGAGGACGGCCATTATATGGGGTCGACCGAAAGCTATGATGCAATCATCCTCGATCTGGGGTTACCCGAAATTGACGGGCTGACCGTACTCGACCGCTGGCGCAAGGAGGGGAAGACGTTTCCCGTGCTAGTTCTTACGGCGCGTGACAGCTGGTCGGACAAAGTCGCGGGGCTTGATGCAGGCGCGGATGACTATCTTGCGAAACCATTTCAGACCGAGGAATTGATTGCTCGGCTGCGGGCACTGATCCGTCGTGCCGCTGGCAATGCAAGCGCTGAAATGATCGCCGGCGATGTGCGTCTCGATACGCGTTCGGGCCGCGTCACGCTGGCGGGCGAACCCGTAAAGCTGACGGCGCAGGAATATAAATTGCTCAGCTACTTGCTCCACCACAAGGGCAAGGTCGTTAGCCGTACAGAGCTGATCGAGCATATTTACGATCAGGATTTCGACCGCGATTCGAACACGATCGAAGTGTTTGTGACACGCATCCGCAAAAAGCTGGGTGCCGATGTGATCACAACAATCCGCGGGCTTGGCTATTCGCTCGATGAACCGGCTGGCGGATAGCTTCAGCCCCCCCGTCGATGCGGCGCCCGAAACGACGGTGTCGCAAACCAAGGGGTCGCTATCCCGCCGCATGATCGGGATGGCGGCAGCGTGGATATTGCTGCTGCTCATCGGTGGCGGCATTGCGCTCGACCGCGTGCTGGCGGGCGCGGTGACACAGAATTTTGACGATCAGCTTGATTATGTTTTGACCGCCATGATTTCGTCGGCAGAAATTGGTCCCGACGGCGAAGTGCGGCTCAACCGCCCGCTCGGCGATCAACGCTTTCTCGAGGCGCAATCAGGGCTTTACTGGCAGATTACAGCCAAGGGCGTCGAGCCGTTCCGGTCACGGTCACTATGGGACGACAGCCTGATCTATGGCCCGCCGCACCGCGACACCAAAGCGCACTTCTATGACAGCAGCCAGCTGCGCGACCAGAAGCTGCGCATTGTCGAGCGCGACATAAAGTTACCTTTTTCAAAGACAGTCTGGCGGTTTCAGGTTGCGCAGACCCGTGACGGGCTCGACACGCAAATCGATACCCTGCGCAAAACATTGGTGCGTAGTTTCGCGATGCTCGGTCTCGGCCTTATCCTGATGGCGGCGCTCCAGACGCTTTACGGGCTGTGGCCGCTGCGCAAGCTGCGTCAGTCGATTGCCGACATGCGCAGCGGACGACAATCGCGGATTGCTCAGGAAAAGCTACCGGAAGAGGTCGCGCCATTGGTCGACGAACTCAACGGGTTGATCGCGCACAACGAAAAACAGGCTGAGGAAGCAAGACGGCATGCGGGCAATCTGGCGCATGCGCTCAAAACGCCGCTGACCGTCATCATGAATGCCGCAACCGCCAAGAGCGAGGATTTGCCGGGCATCGTTGTCCGTGAAGCGACAACAATGCGAAGGCAGGTCGATCATCACCTTGCCCGTGCGCGTGCTGTCGGACGGCGCGGCCATGCGCACAGCCGCGCCGAAGTGTGGCCAAGCCTGCAAGCCGTCGAACGTGCCGTCGGAATGCTTTACCCGAAAGTGCGTATCGATATTGCAGGCGAAAAAGCGGCGTCGGTCCGCGTCGAGCGGCAGGATCTTGACGAACTGCTAGGTAACTTAATCGAAAATGCAGCGAAATATGGCGGCGGCAGTGTGTTTATCACGGTCGTCCGCGACGAAGGCTTTGTCGAAATTCAGGTTGAGGATGACGGCATGGGCATCCCCGAAGCCGACCGCACCCAGATTTTCGACCGTGGTGCGCGGCTTGACACAGGCAAGCCCGGCACTGGCCTCGGCCTCGCCATTGTGCGCGATGTCGCCGAAATTTATGGTGGGTCGGTCAGCCTCGACGAAAGCGAGGACCTGGGTGGGCTACTCGTGCGGTTGCGGTTGCCCGTGGCGGAATAGCGCTACCGCATTCCCTCATGATGGCGGATCACTTCATCGATGATGAACCGCAGGAATTTTTCTGTAAAATCGGGATCGAGCTTTGCGTCTTCGGCGAGTTGACGGAGCCGGGCAACCTGGGCGGTCTCGCGCGCCGGATCGCTGGCGGGAAGTCCTGTGTCGGCTTTGTAGCGCCCCACCGCCTGTGTGACCTTGAACCGTTCGGCGAGCATGAAGACCAGCGCGGCGTCGATATTGTCGATGCTGTCACGATATTGGTGCAGTTGCGTATCGGTCATGCGGGCCTCCCGCCGGTGCACTTGCCTTAAAGTCACCAAAACGCCAGAGGAAAGCGCATCATGACTGCGACAATCCACATCCTCCGTCCCGACCGTGCCCCTTCGCTCGACGCAATGGTGGCGCTGGTTGCGGCGGACCTGAACGCGGTCAACGCGGTAATTCTCGACCGGATGCAGTCCGAAATTCCGCTCATACCCGCGCTCGCCGGTCATCTCATCGCCGGTGGAGGCAAGCGGATGCGACCGATGCTGACTCTCGCCTGCGCCCAGCTGCTCGATTATCCGGGTGCGCGGCATCATAAATTGGCGGCAGCGGTAGAGTTTATCCATACGGCGACCCTTCTGCATGACGATGTGGTCGATGGGTCAGGCCTGCGCCGCGGCAAACGGACAGCGAACGTGATCTGGGGCAATCCCGCCAGTGTGCTGGTCGGCGATTTCCTGTTCAGCCGTTCGTTCGAACTGATGGTCGAGGACGGCAGCCTGAAAGTGTTGCGCATCCTGTCCAATGCATCCGCCGTCATTGCCGAGGGCGAAGTCAACCAGTTGACAGCACAGCGGCAGATCGGCCTCGGCGAGGACCGCTATCTCGACATTATTGCCGCGAAAACCGCCGTGCTGTTTTCGGCCGCCTGCAAGATTGCCGCCGTGGTCGCCGAACGCGATGAAGCGGTCGAAAAGGCGCTTGACACCTATGGCCGCAATCTTGGCATTGCGTTCCAGCTGGTCGATGACGCCATCGACTATGCGTCGGACGCTGCAACAATGGGCAAGGGCGTGGGCGATGATTTTCGCGATGGCAAAGTCACGCTGCCGGTCATCCTTGCCTATGCCCGCGGATCGGACGCCGACCGGGCATTTTGGAAAGACGCGATGGAAGGGCGGCGCGCATCGGACGATGATCTGGCGCATGGCATTGGTTTGCTCCGCGCGACCGGCGCCATTGACGACGCCCTCGAACGCGCGCGACATTATGGTCAACGGGCCATCGATGCGCTGGGGCCGTTTGCGGGTGGGGCGGCGAAGACGGCGCTTACCGAAGCAGTGGAATTTGCCATCGCACGGGCTTATTGAAGGCCCATGTCGCACGCCCGCATTTTCCAGAAACCCAAAAATGCCATGCAATCGGGCCGCAGTGGCACGAGCCGCTGGGTTCTCGAATTCCAGCCGACCGAAGCGAAGAAGCCCGATCCGCTGACCGGTTGGGCTGGCTCGGGCGATACGCGCGGGCAGATCAGCCTCGGTTTTCCGACGCTCGATGCGGCGAAAGCCTATGCCGACAAATATGGCATTACAGCGCACGTCATCCCAGCGCCCGAACGGGTGCTGAAGTTACAAACCTACGCCGACAATTTCCGGTGATTTGATCGGTCGTGTGGTTATCTCGCGATAGATTTCGCGGTAGCGCGGGTGCTCGGTGCCCATCATCCGGTCCCACCAAGTGAAATAGAGGCCGTAATTGCTGCCAAAGCCACCCGAATGATGCAAATCGTGGTGCGTTGCGGTGGTGAAAAGGCCCCAAAACCAGTGATCGGCAAATCCGGCATGGTGCAACTCGGTTCCCGAATGGCCCCACGCATTGCGCGCGATCATGATGCCGAGGAAAACGAACATCGCCAGGTTCGGCGTCGGGACCACGCAAATCCATGCGATTGGCATGAAGCCCTGTACGAACGCCTCGCGCCAGTCAAACGCATAGGCGGCATAGGGCGTCGGCGTGATCGTCTTGTGATGCGTACGGTGCCATAGTTTGAAAAAGCGCGGGGTGTGGAGAAGACGGTGCGTCCAGTAGAAATAGGCGTCATGGACGATCAGCAGGACGACCACGAAAGCAGCAATGACCAGCGCCGACGCCTCACCCGGATAATTGTTCGCCGCGTAGCCGTTCGAGCGGAGCCAGAGTGCCACACTGGCCATTGCGGCATAGACGCAGACGCTGGTGAACGACGCGGTGATTTCGCGGCGGTAATCGGCGGCCGTCGGGCGTCGGTCCTGAATGATGCGGACGCGCAGGCTGGTGCGATGGACGAACCACAGGATGGCCATCATGATTGTCGTGGCGACAACATAACGTCCGCCATCAAACAAAAAGACATTGGGCAGCACGCGGGTAAAGGCGTCAGTGAGGCTGAGATTTGGTGGCAGCATCGCAAATGACCTTTCAAAATGTGGCCCACAGCTGACAGCTTATTGTAAGTACTGCGCGGCGGTTTTTCGGAATCAACCGGTCGATTTTGACAATTCAATCAGGGCCCGTGTGCGAAACTCGGTCGGGGTACATCCCTCTGCGTCACGGAACGCACGGTTGAACGGGGCGAGGCTGCCGAAACCAGCATCGAGCGCGATGGTGAGGATCGGCACCTCGCGCTGTTCGGGGTCAGCCAGCGCATCGCGTGTTTCACCTAGGCGGAAACCGTTCAGATAGGCATTGAAGTTGCGCGCGCCGAGCCCTTGGTTGATCGCACGGCGCAGACGGTATTCGGGCACGCCGAGCCGCGCGGCGACCGTCGTGATTGTAAGCCCGTCCTGACGATAAAGCCGCTCATGACGCATGTCGGCGTCAAGGCGCAGCAGAAGGACAGAGTCATCAGCTTCGGCGCGTGGTGCTTCGTGCTGGGGCTTGGCGGGCGCGGCAAGCAGCGCCGGATCGCGCCAACCCAAAATCGTCAGCGCCAGCGTTGCCGCGAGCAGAAACAAACTTGCTGCATTCATCACGCGCCAGCCCACCGGCGGAGGCCAGGCGCGCAGGGGAAGTTCGGCAAGGACGATCCAAAGTATGACCAGCGCAATCATCAGTGACAGCGCCAGTCGTGCGCGCCGCCGCGATTCAACCAAATCGCTATGGCGTCCGCGCAAGGCGACAACGACGGCTGCTACGACGAGCACGATGCTCATCGCGCGCCAGCTTATCGCAAGCAGGAAAAACGAATTGCCCGTCGTAAAGAACATATAATTCGCGAAAAAACCGCCAACAACCAGTGCAGCGATCACGGCAATATGCCACGGTCGCATTCTAAAATCATCGTCGAACCAACTTTGGGCAAAAAGCCAGAACAGGCCCGGTGTCGCAAGGCTCGACAGATGCAGCGGTAAGCGTGGCCAACCCAACGGTCCGGCCGAATCAAGCGCAACCAGCGCAACATAACAAAAGGCACCGACCGTGAGCAGCGCGCCGATCCGCGCCGTATGCGACACCCGCCAGTCCCGGATGAAAAACGCGGCCAGCAGCAGGAACAATGTTCCCGCACCGCCGCGCAATGCGCCATCCCAGAATTCAAGCCCCATGCGCAGGACTTAGCGCGGCTCTGTGTGCGGCGCTATGCCTTGACAGGTGTGAAGCGCAGCGCCGTTCCGTTGATGCAATGCCGCTTGCCGGTCGGCGCGGGACCATCATCGAAAACATG
>JANOZQ010000266.1:0-4499 GCA_031429555.1 Sphingomonas sp.
AGGCAGTCGGATGTCCGACCCGCGCATCATTGCCATTGATCTCGACGAGCACAGCATATTATGGCGCTCGGCGGACATTGAACAGGAACGGCGGATCGCAATTTTTGACCTGCTTGAGGGCAATCATTTCAAGCCAGCGCGAGCCTATCCGGATCATTATGCAGGGCCGTTCAAATTGTTGCTTGCGGTCCAGGAAGGTCGTCTCGTGCTCTCAATTTCGCATGAGGACGGCACTCACCTCGAAACGATGGTGATTGCCCTCGGCCGTTTTCGCCGTCCTATCCGAGACTATTTCGCGATCTGCGACAGCTATTTTCAGGCGGTAAAGACATCGACGCCCGCGCAAATCGAAACCATCGACATGGCGCGGCGCGGTATACACAACGAAGCCGCCGAATTGCTGAAAGAACGCCTCGCCGACAAAATCGATCTTGATTTCGACACCGCGCGCCGCCTGTTCACGCTCATCTGCGTGCTGCATATCAAGGGATGAGCATGACCCCCGAAACCCTGCCAGAAACCCTGATCGCCGCCGCACGCGACGCCACCAAAAACGCTTATGCGCCGTATTCGAAGTTCCATGTCGGCGCTGCTATTCTACTGACCGATGGCCACGTTGTTACCGGGGCAAATTTCGAGAACGCGAGCTATGGCCTGTCGCTCTGCGCCGAAACCGTGGCGATGGCCAAAATCGCCAATGACGGCTTGCTTTCAGACGTCGTCGAAATCGCGGTCATAGGCGGTACTGGTGCAGTCCCCGTCCGCCCCTGCGGTCGATGCCGCCAAGTCCTCAACGAAGCCGCCCAGATCGGGAACCGCGACATCATTGTCCATTGCAGCTCGGGCGATGGCTCGACTATCGAACGGCATCTGTTATCCGCACTGTTGCCGCATGCGTTCGGGCCCAAGGACTTAACATGACCATCCAATCAGATCGCTGGATCCGCGAACAGGCACTGGGCACTGGCATGATAGAGCCCTTCACTGAAAGCCAACGGCGCGACGGCTGCATCAGCTACGGTCTGTCCTCTTATGGCTATGATGCTCGCGTCGCCGACGAGTTCAAGATTTTCACCAACGTAGATTCGTCGATCGTTGATCCGAAGAATTTTGACCCCAACAGCTTCGTCGACCGCAAAACCGATATCTGCGTCATTCCACCGAACAGCTTCGCGCTTGCCCGCACCGTCGAATATTTTCGTGTACCACGCGATATCCTGGTTATCTGCCTTGGCAAATCGACCTATGCGCGGTGCGGAATCATTGTGAACGTCACGCCGCTCGAGCCGGGCTGGGAAGGGCATGTGACACTGGAATTTTCGAACACCACGCCCCTGCCCGCGAAGATTTACGCAAACGAAGGCGCGTGCCAGTTCCTGTTCTTGAAAGGGAACGAGCCGTGCGAAGTCAGCTATGCCGACCGCGCGGGCAAATATATGGGGCAGCGCGGCGTCACGCTGCCCAAATTATAGGTCAGCGCGCCGATAGCTGCATCGGTCGGGCGAGCGCACGTCTCGCGACAACATGCGACGAAATCGTCCCGCCGCCAGCGGTGTCCAGCTCGGCATTTTCCATCGCCAGCACACGTTGGTACAGCACAGTCGCTTCCGCGTTGCGGCCAGTATGCCGATACGCCATCGCAAGGTTCAATAGCAGCGATTCATCACTGCGGTCACGCTGAACGATGGGCTCTAGTTTGGCTACCACGGCCTGAAATTGCGACGACGTCAGTGCCGCTGATGCATAGTTATCCACAGGCTGTCCCGCCAGTGCGACCGTTGTGGTCAGCCCAAGCGGGAGTGCAGCAATCAAGGAAAAAATGACCTTATTCATAACAAAACTCTCCTGTTCCATTTTTGGTATTGGAGAGAAGCTATGCTTCTATTTCACAAATGTGAAGTGCAAATGTAACAACTCTGTCATTTTCGGGATTGATGACGGATGTTCGACGGTCGACCACGCTTGTTTTGCGGCCGATGGCCGTCGCGGCGTGGACGCTGGGCCGGTGCGTCGGGCAGTTCAAACCGAAGGCTGCCGCTGATCGGATTGGCCTCGGCAAGACGCAGCGGCAGGATTTGCCCGATCGTATAGCGCGTGCCTGTCGTGTCGCCCTCAATACTCTTGGTCGTTTCATCGAACCGGAAATAATCACTGCCCAGCGTCGATATCGGCACGAGCCCGTCACCGCCAATGCCGTCGACTGTCGCAAAAAAACCGAAGCTTGCGACCCCGGTGATCCGTGTTTCAAGGATTTCGCCGACTTTCGTGGATAAGTGCGCAGCGACATAACGGTCGATGGTTTCACGCTCGGCTTCCATCGCGCGGCGCTCGGCTTTGCTGATGCTTTCACCGATAAGATCCATGCGCGCGGCTTCATCATCCGTCAGACTACCTTCGCCCAAACCATACGCACGGACCAGCCCGCGGTGCACCAGCAAATCCGCATAGCGGCGAATGGGCGAGGTAAAGTGCGCATAACTACCCAGCGCGAGCCCAAAATGCCCGGCATTCTGCGGGCCGTAATAGGCCTGCGTCTGCGTGCGCAGCACCTGCTCCATCACTTGTGTCCGGTGCTCGGCGTCCTTCACCATGTCTAGCAGCCGGTTGAACGTCGCGGGCGTCACAACCTGCCCCAGCGCAAACTTCACTCCGAATGTCGCCAGATAATCTTTCAACGCGATCAGTTTCTCGCGGCTCGGCACCTCGTGTACGCGATACATCACGGGCGATTTCTTTGCTTCAAGTGCTTTGGCCGCCGCGACATTGGCCGCAATCATGAAATCTTCGATCAGGCGGTGGGCATCGAGTCTGTCGCGCACGGCAATGCTGGCAATGCGTCCCTGCTGATCAAGCTGCACCCGCCGTTCGGGCAGGTCGAGGTCCAGCGGTTCACGGGCATCACGCGCCTTGGCAAGCAAGGCCCACGCCGTCCACAACTGCACCAGATGATCGGGCGCCGTTCCAGCATCAATGCTCGCTTGCGCGTCTTCGTAAGCAATGTTCGCCGCCACCCGGATCACCGCACGGGTGAAGCGCCATGATGTCACTTTGCCGTTTGGACCGATAACCAAATGACAAGCTAGCGCGGCCCGGTCCTGTCCTTCTTTCAACGAGCAAATGTCCGCCGACAATTCCTCGGGCAGCATCGGGACAACGCGGTCGGGGAAGTAAACGCTGTTGCCGCGCTTGCTTGCCTCACGGTCTAATTCCGATCCAGGGCGAACGTAAAATGAGACATCCGCAATCGCGACAATTGCATCGAATCCGCCCGAGTCTTTCGGCGACGCCCAGACCGCGTCGTCATGGTCTCGCGCATCGGCAGGATCGATGGCAACGATGGGCAGGTGGCGCAAATCCTCGCGGTCCCCGAGCGGAGTCTTTGCAACCTTGTGCGCTTCGGCAATCGTCTCGGCGTTAAACACGTCGGGAATGCCGTGCTTGTGAATGGCAATCAGGCTGAACGCGCGCGGGGCAAAGGGATCACCGAGGATTTGCACCACGCGGGCCATGATCCGCGGCGGGCGTCCCGATTTTTCGGCGAGGACAAGGTCGCCGTCCTGTGCACCGTTCAAGTCGGCGATCGCGGTGTCGCGTCGTTCGCGTTTATCGACGGGTTTCAGCCAGAATTGTCCGTTTTCCTCGCGCCGCACGACACCCAGCAGCATCTCCTCCGACGCTGCCAGTTTCTTCATCGGATGCGCGACATGCCCTCCGCCGCGTTCCTCAGTCCTCGCCAAAATGCGGTCACCAACGCCAAGCGCGGACCGCTTCCCCCGCTCGATCACGCGCAATCGCGGCACCGGCGCATCGGATTGCCAGTTATCGGGGACCGCAAACACGCTGTCGCCGTCATGATCGACGACACGCAAAACGGTCACTTTGGGCAGCCCGCCCATTTTATGGAACGCCCGTCCGGGTGCTGAATCGATCAGGCCTTCATCTGCCATGTCTTTTAAAAGCGATTTGAGCGCAATCTTGTCCGCGCCATTCAGCCCGAATGCCTTGGCAATCTCACGTTTACCCGCGGACGTCGGCGACGTCGTAATGAATTCAAGAATTTGTTCGCGGGTGGGCAGACCATAAGGTTTGGTTTTTGGCATCCCCCTGCCCTAAGGATATGGGAACAAATGATCTATGACCTTCTCATCATCGGCGGCGGAATAAACGGCACGGCGATTGCCCGCGACGCGGCAAGGGGCGGCGCGTCCGTATTGCTGGTCGAAAAGGATGACCTGGCCAGCCACACGTCATCGGCATCAACCAAACTGATCCACGGTGGCTTACGCTACCTTGAATATTATGAATTCAAGTTGGTTCGCGAAGCGCTAAAGGAACGCGAGCGGCTCCTGCGCGCCGCGCCGCACCTGATTTACCCGATGCAATTCGTCCTGCCGCATGAGAACGCAGTACGGCCCTGGTGGCTCGTGCGATTGGGGCTGCTGCTTTACGATACCATCGGCGGTCGGATCACACTGCCCCGCTCGCGCAGTTTACGGAAA
>JANOZQ010000267.1:0-5378 GCA_031429555.1 Sphingomonas sp.
CGAAACGGGAAAAGTGTCAGACACTTTTTCACCGACATGCCTTCCCATTTAAGAATTTAAGTTCGCGAAAAAGTGTCTGACACTTTTCCCTTCGGAGATTTCAATGCCCCTCTACCTGACCGAAGACCAATCGATGCTCCGTGATACGGCGAAACCGTTCATCGCCGACGCCGCGCCCGTCAAACATCTGCGCGGCTTGCGCGAGGACGCGACCGGGTTTTCGCGCGATCTGTGGAAGCAGTTTGCCGAGATGGGCTTCACCGGCATCATGGTGCCCGAAGCGCATGGCGGGATGGGCATGGGTCATGTCGAGGCGGGGATCGTGCTCGAGGAAATCGGCCGCAACCTGACGCCCTCGCCGTTCCTGACCTCCGCCGTGGCTGCCGTCGAAGCACTCAAAGCCAGCAGCCGCCTGTCCGAGGAATGGCTGCCCAAGATTGCATCGGGCGACGCCATTGTCGCGCTTGCCATCGACGAAGGCGCCAAGCACCGCCCCGAAGCAACCGCAATGAAAGCCGAGCGCTCGGGCAACGGCTTCAAACTGTCGGGCACCAAGGCGTTCGTGCTGAACGGCCATGTTGCCGATATGATGATCGTCGTCGCGCGCACCGCGAGCACGGCAGGCGACACGGACGGACTGACGTTGTTCGCGGTGCCCAAGGACGCGGGCCAGACCGCCGATCCGCGCCGTCTCGTCGACGCCTCGCTCGCGAGCCATGTGACGTTCGACGGCGTTGAAGTTGATGCCGACGCGGTCATTGGCGATGTCGATGGCGGCTGGGCAGTGCTCACCAAATTGCTTGATGCGGGCCGGATCGGTGCGGCGGCTGAACTGATCGGTGTGGGCGGCGCGGCGATGGAGATGACCGTCGATTACCTCAAGCAACGCAAGCAGTTCGGGAAACTCATCGGCGAGTTTCAGGCGCTGCAACACCGCGCCGCGCATCTGTATGGCGAAATGGAAGTCGCGCGCGCGACAGTGCTGAAAGCGCAGCAATTGCTCGATGCGGGTGACCCACGCGCCGAAATCGCCGTTGCCGTCGCCAAGGCAAAAACCGGCAAAGCGGTGCGTCTCTCGGTGCAGGAAGGCATCCAGATGCACGGCGGCATTGGCATGACTGACGAATATGACATCGGCCTGTTCATGAAACGCGACCGCGCGCTCGAGGAATTTTTCGGCGATGCGCGCTATCACGCCGAACGGGTGGCACGGATGAGCGGCTACTGATGCTTGACGCAGAAACGTTCGATGCGCTGATCGAAACCGTCGAGCGGTTCGTTAGCGAACGTCTGCGCCCTGCCGAAGCCGAAGTCGCGGAAAGTGACGACATCCCCGCCGATCTCGTCGCCGAAATGAAAGCACTCGGCCTGTTCGGCCTGTCGATTGATCCGGAGTTTGGCGGCCTCGGCCTGAACATGCTCGAGGAAGTCAAAGTCGGCATGGCGCTGGGCCGCACCAGCCCCGCGATGCGCTCGACCTTCGGTACCAATGTCGGCATCGGCAGCCAGGGCCTCGTCATGTCGGGCACCCCCGACCAGAAAGCCAAATGGCTCCCCGGTATCGCAAGCGGCGACATCATCACCAGCTTCGCGCTGACCGAACCCGACGTCGGCTCCGACAGCGCCAACGTCAAAACCCGCGCCGTCAAGGATGGCAACCAGTGGAAGCTGACCGGCACCAAACGCTACATCACCAATGCCGACCGCGCGCACCTTTTCACCGTGATGGCCCGCACCGGCGAAGCGGGTGCAAAGGGTGTCTCCGCTTTCCTCGTCCCGGCTGACTCGCCCGGCCTGCGCGTTGGCATCCCTGAAAAGAAAATGGGCCAGCAAGGCGCGCATGTTTGCGATGTGCATTTCGACGATGTGCCTGTGCCGCCCGAAAATATGCTCGGCGCAGAGGGCGAAGGGTTCAAGGTCGCGATGCGCGTCCTTGATCGCGGACGGCTGCACATTGCGGGTGTCTGCGTCGGTGCAGCGGAGCGGCTGATTGCCGACTCAGTTGCATATGCGACGACGCGCATCCAGTTCGGCAAACCCATCGCTGAGCATCAGCTGATCCAGGGCATGATTGCCGACATGAAGACCGAATGCCTCGTCGCCCGTGCTATGGTGCTACAAACGGCCGCCGAAAAGGATGCGGGCGCGAACGTCACGATGGAAGCCGCCGCTGCCAAATATTTCGCTTCCGAAATGGTCGGTCGCGTGGCTGACAAAGCCGTCCAGATTTTCGGCGGCGCAGGCTATATCGCCGATTACGGCATCGAACGCTTTTACCGCGACGTCCGCATTTTCCGGATTTATGAAGGCACAAGCCAGATCCAGCAGCTGATCATTGCGCGCGAAACAATCAAAAGGGGCGGATAACATGGACGCAGCAAAACTATTCCGGCTCGACGGCCGGGTCGCCCTCGTGACCGGCGGATCGCGCAATATCGGCGCGTGGATTGCCGAGGGTTTCATCGCACAAGGCGCCAAAGTCTATATCTCGTCGCGCAAGCCCGACGCCTGCTTTGCAATGGCCGAACAGCTCGGGCCAAATTGCATCGCGCTTCCGCAGGACGTGTCGACTGTTGCGGGCTGCAAAGCCCTCGCGGCCCAATTTGCCGAACATGAAAAATCGCTCGACATCCTCGTCAACAATGCGGGTGCCGCGTGGGGCGCACCGTTCGAGACGTTCGACGAAAAGGGTTGGGACAAGGTCATGGACCTGAACGTCAAATCGCCGTTCTTCCTGACGCAGGCGCTGCATGAGCATTTGAAAGCCGCCGCCCGCGCCGACCGCCCATCGAAAGTGATCAACATCACCTCGATTGATGGCCAACGGCTCAATCCGTGGGAGACCTATAGCTATCAAACGTCGAAGGCGGCGCTGATCTACCTGACGAAACGCATGGCCGCGCGGCTCGTGACCGATCATATCAATGTCACCTCGCTGGCTCCCGGTGCGTTCCCGTCGGACATGAACCGCGCCGCGCGCGACCATGGCGGCGAAGTGGCAAAAGGCATTCCTTCAGGCCGCATCGGTGAGCCCGAAGACATGGCCGCCGCTGCCATCTATCTCGCCAGCCGCGCGGGCGACTATGTCATCGGCGATACGCTGACCGTCGATGGTGGCCTCGTCAACGCGGCGGTCGGGACAAGCATCGACGCCTAACCGGCGCGTTCGATCATCATCTTCAAATTCGCCGTCGCGATCGGCTTTGTTCGGTCGTCTTGCCACGCCGTCACGATGACATTCGCAATCCGCCGTCCCAACCGGACAATCTCGGCTTCGGCATAGGTTTCGGTCATCCCGCCACCGCGCAGGAAATCAACGGTTATGTTGACTGGCTTGATTGTCGCGCCTTCTGGCAAAGCATCGAGCACGGTCACCCATGCCGCATTTTCCAGCAATCCGGCAATCGCGCCGCCATGCAAAAACCCGGGGCGCCCCGTGAAGCCGTCGGCAAATGGCATGACGACGCGGTTACCGTCGCGGCGCAACCCAAGCGTGGCAGCATAAGGCGATTTGAAATCAGTCAACGGCGGTGAACATGAATGTGCCCGCGACATGCGCCAGCGGATGCGCGGGGTCACCATCATGCGCTTCGCCCCGCACAAACGCCATGCGCCGTGTCAGTTTGTAGCATTCCCCGCGGCCGATCACCGTCTTGCCCGGCTCGGCGGGACGCAGGTAATCGATCCGCAGATCCACGGTCGCTTGCGGCCGGAACGCACCCGATTTCAACCAGCACGAAATGCTCGTCGCCATGTCCATCAGCGTGATGATTGGCCCCGACGCAATGATGCCGGTCGCCGGATCACCGATCAGGTCTTCACGATACGGCAACGCGAGTTCTGTCCAGTCCGGTCCGTGCGCGTGATATTCGATGCCGAGCATGCCGTTATGCCCCGACCGGCTCATGGCCGAAATAAAACGCGGGGCATCGAATTCGCTCATCGCGCACCCTAAGCACGGCTTTACGTTTGCGTAAAGCAAACTAAGGTTGCGGACAGGAGAGACGCCGATGCACCCCTTTCGCCATGCCGCTGCAACGCCCGACAAAGCGGCGATCATCGTTGCCGAAACTGGTGCGGTCACAACCTATGCCGAACTCAACGCGGCCTCGAACCGCGTGGCGCAGTTTTTCAGGTCTATGGGCTATCAGGCAGGCGATGCCGTGGCGTTCTTCCTTGAAAATACGCCCGAATATTTTGCGCTGGCGTGGGGCGCGCAGCGGGCGGGACTGCATTTTGTATGCGTATCGTCAAAACTGACGGCGGGTGAGGTCGACTATATTCTGACCGATAGTGGCGCGCAGCTTCTCGTCGCAGGCGCCGCGCTCGCGCCCATTGCCGTCGCCTTAACCGCGACAGTGGAGCGCTACAGCCTTGGCGGTGCGATAGCAGGGTTCAGCACTTGGGAAGATGCTGTTGCAGCGATGCCTGCAATGCCCATAGCGGACGAAACCGCCGGACAGGGGATGCTTTATTCAAGCGGCACAACGGGGCGACCGAAAGGGATCATCCGTGACGCGCTGCCCGATCCGGCCATCGATGCGGTGACTCCGCTGGCGATGCTTGCTGCCGGGTTTTTCGGCTTGAGTGCGGAGAGCATCTATCTGTCGACAGCACCGCTTTATCATGCCGCGCCGCTGGGCTGGACGATGACGGTGCACCAGCTTGGCGGCACTGTCGTGTTGATGCACAAATTCGATGCCGAAGCGGCGTTGGCCAACATCGAACGCTATCGCTGCAATGCGGGGCAGTTTGTCCCGACGCATTTCGTGCGCATGCTCAAGCTGCCCGACGAAATCCGCGCCCGCTACGACATTTCGAGCATGAAAGTTGCCATCCACGCCGCCGCGCCGTGCCCTGTGCCGGTCAAACAAGCGATGATCGGATGGTGGGGACCGGTCCTCGAAGAATATTACGCAGGCACCGAAGCCAATGGCTTTACGGCAATAAAGTCTGCCCAGTGGCTCGACCGCCCCGGATCGGTCGGCACTGCTATCGGCGAGGCCACGCTGCACATCTGTGACGAGGACGGCAACGACCTCCCCCCGGGGTCCGAAGGCCTTGTTTACTTCGCAGGCCCAAGATCGTTCCGCTACCATAACGATCCCGGAAAAACGGCTGAAAGCCGCAATAAACACGGCTGGTCCACGCTCGGCGACGTCGGTCGTGTGGATGATGATGGCTATCTTTACCTGACCGATCGCAAGAGCTTAATGATCATCTCGGGCGGCGTGAATATCTATCCGCAAGAGATCGAGAACCTGCTCGTCACGCATCCCAAGGTCGCTGACGTCGCCGTCATCGGCGCGCCGCATGACGAAATGGGCGAAATGGTCGTCGCCGTCGTGCAACCCGCCAATATGGCCGAAGCAGGCGAT
>JANOZQ010000268.1:0-3657 GCA_031429555.1 Sphingomonas sp.
CAGCCGCAGCATCCGGTTATTCGCAAACCTCGGCTCGACAAACGGGATCAGCGCACCAAGCCCAAGCTCCCATGCCCGCGTCGGCAACAGGTAGAATGCCGCCCACGGTTTGGGGCCAACCAGCACCATATTCGCTACGAAGGACAGCACGACGAAGCCAATGAGGACGGGCAGAAAATAACGCCGCGCAATGCGATGGATCAGGATCAGCAGGAGCGGATAAAACAGGTAGAACTGCTCTTCGATCGCCAGCGACCAGGTATGCAACAAGACGGCCGAATTCGCCTGCAACCCGAAATAATCGAGACTGCGCCAATAATAGATGTTCGACGCATAAAGCGATGTCGCAAGGTTTTCGCGCGCCACCGACGTCAGTTCATAGGGCATGAACATGACCAGCGCGACAATCATGACCGCTGCTTGTGTAACGATCAGCGCGGGGGCGAGCCGCCGCAGCCGCCGCAGATAGAATGACTTCAGATCGAACGTGCCCGCATCGAGTCCGCGCCAGATGAGACCCGAAATCAGGTAGCCCGAGATCACGAAAAAGACGTCGACACCAAGGAAACCCGCCTTGCCGAAATCGAACAAGTTGAAATGGAACACCAGCACGAGAAGAATCGCGACCGCGCGCAGCCCGTCCACATCGCGACGATACGGCTTTGCAGACGTTGTCAGTTGAATCGCTCCCGCCCCGAACGGAAAACCAGCGGTCCACGCAGACAGCCGATTGCCCGTAGTTTGCACCGCCCTATATCAGTGCAATGGCAATTCAAATCCGCACCTCGCTCGCCGAACCCGAAACCGACCAGAGCTTTGTGCCGCATCGCCCCGACCGGCCCTTGAAGACGGAAGGCGGGAAACGGTTCAAGGTCGTGTCCGATTACACGGCGGCGGGGGACCAGCCGACGGCGATCAAGGAGCTGGTCGAAACCGCGCTGACGGGCGAGCGGAATCAGGTGCTGCTCGGCGTTACCGGCTCGGGCAAGACCTTTACGATGGCGCGCGTGATCGAGGAACTGCAGCGGCCCGCGCTCATCCTCGCACCCAACAAGATCCTTGCCGCGCAGCTATACGGCGAAATGAAGTCGTTCTTTCCCGAAAACGCCGTCGAATATTTCGTCAGCTACTACGACTATTACCAGCCCGAAGCCTATGTCGCGCGGTCGGACACCTATATCGAAAAAGAGTCGTCAACGAACGAGAGCATCGACCGGATGCGCCATTCGGCCACGCGCTCGCTGCTCGAACGAGACGACGTGATCATCGTCGCCTCGGTATCGTGCCTTTATGGTATCGGCTCGGTCGAAACCTATTCGGCGATGATCTTCGACCTGAAAAAAGGCGCGGGCGCGGACCAGTCCGAAATCATTCGCAAGCTGGTTGCCCTCCAATACAAACGCAACGAAGCGTCGTTCCAGCGCGGCAATTTCCGTGTGCGCGGGGGCAATCTCGAGATTTTTCCGTCACATTATGAAGACTCGGCGTGGCGGATCAGCTTCTTCGGCGACGAAATCGAGAGCATTGTCGAATTCGATCCGCTGACAGGGAAGAAAGCGGCCTCGCTCGATTACGTTCGCGTCTTCGCCAATTCGCATTACGTCACGCCCGGCCCGACGATGAAACAGGCAATGGAAGCGATCAAATTCGAACTGTCCGAGCGGCTCAAGGAACTCGTCCTTGAAGGCAAATTGCTCGAAGCGCAGCGGCTGGAGCAGCGCACCAATTTCGACCTTGAGATGATCGCCGCGACGGGCAGTTGCGCGGGGATCGAGAATTACAGCCGCTTCCTCACCGGTCGTCTCCCCGGCGAACCGCCGCCGACCCTGTTCGAATATCTCCCCGAAAACGCATTGTTGTTCGTCGATGAAAGCCATGTCACCATCGGCCAGGTCAACGGCATGTCTCGCGGCGACCACCGGCGCAAACTCACCCTCGCCGAATATGGCTTCCGCTTGCCCAGCGCCATCGACAACCGCCCTCTGCGCTTCAACGAATGGGACGCGATGCGCCCGCAGACCGTCTGCGTCTCGGCCACCCCTGGCCCGTGGGAAATGGAACAGACCGGCGGCGTCTTTGCCGAACAAGTCATCCGCCCCACCGGCCTGATCGACCCCCCGGTCGAGATCAAGCCCGTCGAGGACCAGGTCGACGACGTCATCAACGAAATCCGCAAGGTGACCGCGCAGGGCTATCGCACGCTCGTCACCACGCTGACCAAGCGCATGGCGGAGGACCTGACCGAATATCTCCACGAAGCGGGGATCAAGGTGCGCTACATGCACTCGGACGTTGAGACGCTGGAGCGCATCGAGCTGATCCGCGACCTGCGGCTGGGCGTGTACGACGTGCTGATCGGGATCAACCTGCTGCGCGAGGGATTGGATATTCCCGAATGCGGATTGGTGGCGATTTTGGATGCGGACAAGGAAGGCTTCCTGCGCAGCGAAACCTCGCTCATCCAGACCATCGGCCGCGCCGCGCGCAACGTTGACGGGCGGGTGATCCTCTATGCCGACCGCGTGACCGGCAGCATGGAACGCGCGATGCGCGAAACCGACCGGCGGCGCGAAAAGCAGCTCGAATATAACGCGGCAAACGGCATCACCCCGCTAACCATCAAGCGCAACATCTCCGACGTCCTCTCGCACCTGTCGTCGCGCGATCAAGTGACCGTCCCCATCGACGAAGACCGCCCCCACATGGTCGGCCACAATCTGCGCGGCTATATCGAAGACCTCGAAAAACGCATGCGCAAAGCGGCAGGCGATCTGGAATTCGAAGAAGCCGGCCGGTTGCGCGATGAGATACGATCGCTGGAGGCCGAGGAGCTGGGCCTGCCGGGGGTGGCAGTGTCTGCAGCACCGATCATGGGGCGGAGCAACGAGGGCAAGCCGGGGACGCGAAAGGACCGGTTCGGCAAGACACAGCGCAAGTGGAAGGGGCGTTGACGAACACGGCTCGTCGTTGATATAAACTATTAGCGCTAAACGCACTATTGACTAAATAACCTATGTTGCTATCTCCAAGTACGGAGGCCGTCATGCAGGAAATTTTGATCGACTTTGAGGTCTTTAAGGCTCTTACTGCAAAGCGGCTAAACGAGCGTCACACTTACAATGATGTGATCCGCGACCTGCTGGGTCTCGACCCACCATTGGAAGAGCAAGAGGTATCAGAGGCACTATTCGACGGCCACGTCCCCCCTAGGGGCGTCGGGGCTGGACTTATCGACTGGTCCACCGGCTTTTCTGCGCGTGGAATATTTTTACCAAACGGCACGGCGGTAAAGGCCACTTACAAGCAGAAGCAATACACTGGACAAATTGAAAGGGGTCAATGGATTGACGCCGATGGCAATTCTCATCCAAGCCCTTCTGCGGCGGCGAAAAGTGTGACTGGCTCTAACGTCAACGGATTGCGCTTCTGGCAAGTCAAGCGCCCGATAGACACCGAGTGGTATCGACTGGACCTGCTTAAATGATCCGCACCTTCGCCACCGCCGACACCGAACGCATCTGGAATGGCGACCAGAGCCGTCGGTTCCCGGTCGATATGCAGAAGCATGCGCGTCGGCGGATGATTTTCCTCAACGCCGCCGGGTCACTCGACGATCTGCGCAATTTGCCCGGCAATCGCCTCCACGCGCTCATCAAA
>JANOZQ010000269.1:0-1681 GCA_031429555.1 Sphingomonas sp.
GGCATCAGGGTCACGCGCAGATCGCAGCAATGCCGCACGCGCACTTTCCCACAGGCCGTCCAACCATTTGCGCATCGCGGGGTTTTCAAGAATTTCATCGCGCAGGTTGGCGACGCGTTTCTGCATCTTCCTGTCATGCTGAAGATCATGCGCGAGTGTTGCCAGCCCCTCTTCGGCTTTGGCGCGCAAGGGATGGTCGGGCTCGGTCGCCATATCGTCGAGCATTTTCTGCAAACCATCGATAATCGCGTTTGACAGCCGCTCATCGAGGCCGGTCCAGCGCAGGATGCCGCCGGCGCGCTTGTGAACCATGTCGCGGACGAGTTGGTCGTTATGTGCCAAGGTCTTGCCAGCCCAGCGGATGATTCCGTCGAGCAGTGGCAAATGTCTCTGTTCGGCGATCGCCGCACTCAATGCCTGTCCGAGCAGCGGCGCGAGGTTGAGTTCACCGATGCGCGCCGACATCGCCGATTTGACCATTCCGCCGAGCCGTTCCTGATCAAATGACTCGAGCATGTTGGCGATGAGACGCGAGGCTCCGGCCTTAAAGCGACCGCCCTCATCCGGTGCCTTGGTCAGGAACCGCCCCGCCGCCGACGCCACATCAACACGCCGCATCCGCCGTGCGACCACAGCTGGCGTCAGGAAGTTATCGCGCAGGAACAGTGCGAGGGTGTCCCCGATGCGGTCCTTATTGCGCGGAATGATCGCCGTGTGCGGAATGGGAATGCCAAGCGGATGGCGAAACAGTGCCGTTACGGCGAACCAGTCGGCCAACCCGCCGACCATCGCGGCTTCGGCAAAGGCGCGGACAAAACCGATGGCCGGATGAACCGGCTCATAGAGGCGCGCCGTCAGATAAATCGCGGCCATGAGCACGAGCAAACCCGTTGCCACGGTGCGCATCCGCGTTGCGCCGCCCTGAAGCGGGTTTAACCGGGCCAGTGTTGCGCGCGCCATATCAGGGTAACAAGCCGACCAGCGGTTTGTTCACTCGGCAGGTTGCGCAGCGGGCGCGCCTTCACCGCCATTGGTCAGTTTGCGCGACAGCCACGGCCCGACGCGCTGCTCGATGCCAACCGCGAGGCTAAACGTCGCAGGCACGATCAGCAGCGTAAGGACAGTCGATACAATCAAGCCGCCAATGACCGTAACACCCATCGGTGCGCGGAAACTGCCGTCCCCTGACAGTGACAAGGCAACGGGCACCATGCCGGCGACCATCGCGACCGTCGTCATCACAATCGGCTGTGCGCGTTTGTGCCCCGCATCCATGACCGCCGTATATTTGTCGACGCCCTTGTTTATTTCCTCGAGTGCAAAATCGACGAGGAGGATCGAGTTTTTCGCGACGATCCCAAGCAGCAGCAACAGGCCAATCAATACCGGCATCGACAGCGCGTCGCCCGTCAGTCGGATCGCCAGGGCCCCGCCCAGCGGCGCAAGCAGCAGCGAACCCATATTTACAAATGGCGGCATGATGCGCTTGTAAAGAAGCACGAGGGTTGCAAACACGAGCAGAATGCCGGTGATCACTGCGATCACGAAGCTGAAGAAAAGCTCCGCCTGCCATTTGGCTTCACCCAGATTGAGCTTTGTCACGCCTTGGGGCAGGTTCTTCAACGTCGGCAGCGCATCGATCTTGGGCGTTGCGTCCCCGCTGACCAGTCCCGGGGCCAGA
>JANOZQ010000270.1:0-3747 GCA_031429555.1 Sphingomonas sp.
ACCATTCCCCCGCGGCCGCGCCCTTGAAGGCTGCAACCGGCGCACAGATTATCGGTTGTGCCCCGCTGACGCTGGAGGATGACGGCCCCCGTGCCGATGCCGCGTTCGACACGACCTATACCCCCGACCGCGTCCTGACCGACGGCGAGCGGCTGACCGGCCCCGGCTGGACATTGAAAACCGTCGCCACGCCCGGTCACACGTCGAACCATCTCTGCTTTCACTTGGTCGAAGAGAACGCACTCTTCACCGGCGATCATGTTATGGGCTGGTCGACCACGGTCGTCTCGCCGCCCGACGGCGACATGGCCGATTACATGCGCAGCCTCGACAAGCTTATGGCGCGGACTGACGCCGTCTATTACCCCGCGCACGGCGAGCCGGTGACCAAGCCGCAGCAGTTCGTACGCGGCCTTGCTGGGCATCGCAAACAGCGCGAACGCCAGATCATCCGGATGCTCGAAAGTGGCGAAGGCGTCATCGCCGACATGGTCCCCAAAATGTATGCCGGGATCGACGAGCGGCTTTACGGCGCAGCGGGTCGGTCGGTGCTGGCGCATCTGATTGATTTGCGCGACCGGGGGCGGGTGCGTGAGGTGCAGGGGCGTTGGGTCGCCGGATGAACCGCAAAGCCATCGGTATTGCGATTGCGCTTGGTGTGGTCGGGTGGATTGCCATCGAGCGCCAGCAGGCCGCACAGGAAGCCCGCTCGGTCGGCATCGAAGTCTCGCGTACCATCACCGCCAGCTTTGCAGGCATGAACGCGCTCAAAGTGGGCACGGTCAGCGGTGACGTTTTGTCGAGCAGCAACACGACGACGTTTTTTGGCACCTTGCCGGTCATTCAGCGGAGCAAGGCACCCTATTCTGTCGATTATTTCGTTGATCTGTCAAAACTGTCGGCGGCCAATTACCGATGGAACGCGACCACGCGCACGATGAGCATCGACGTGCCCGATGTCACGATAGCCGCGCCGAACATCGATGGCGCGAACGCCGCCATCGTCCAGCAGGGCGTTTACATTTCGCGTGGGGCGGGCATCACCCTCCAGAAGCAAGCCGCAGAACGCGCGAACGCCGCTGCCCGCAAAACAGCGCAAGATCCTAAATATATCGCACAAGCCCGCGCCAATGCCCGCGCCGCCATTGCCAAACTGGCCGCGGCCCCGTTGAAAGCGGCAGGGCTGGGGACGGTGAAAGTCGCCGTGCGCTTGCCCGTCGATGCAAAACCCGCATCGGTGACGCAGGAGGATTGGGACCGCTCGACGCCCGTGGGGGAGATATTGGCTCGGCCCTGACACTTGCGCGCTCGCTATTGGCCTCTCGCAAATACCGCCTTACTGTGCCGCTATCGCTTGCTGCAGGGGGCATAACCATGGCGACATTTGCACCACATACGCCGCGATTGGCGGATAATGACCGCTTCTATTTCGGGCTCGCGCTCGCGATGTCGGCGGTGCTGGTGGCGGGCTTTGGCCTCAATTTCGCGATGGGCCGGTCGACCTTTGCCGCGCCAATGGTCTGGCACGTCCATGCCGTCGTCTTTGTCAGCTGGGTGGCGATTTTTCTCGCCCAGACCTGGTTTGCGACACGCGGTCCTCTTGCGTTGCACCGGCGGCTCGGCTGGATCGCGAGCTTCTGGGTCGTGCTGATGGTCGTCATGGGCATTGCAATTACTGTCGCGACCGTGCGCCGCGGGACCGCACCGTTCTTTTTCCAGCCGCAGCATTTCCTCATCGCCAATCCGCTCGCGCTGTTGAGTTTTGCGGGCCTGACTTTTGCTGCCGTCCGCTTGCGCCGCGCGACCGACTGGCACCGGCGGCTGCAGATTTGCGCTTTTGCGACGCTGATGGGACCCGGCTTCGGGCGACTGCTGCCGTCGCCGTTCTTGATGCCCTATGCGTTCGAAGTGCCGGTGGTCGCGGGCCTGATGTTCCTTGTGCCGCCGATGATCTATGACCGGCGGCGTAGCGGGCGGGTCCACCCGGCGTGGTGGTGGGGAATCGGGACGGTCTTGATCGTGTTGGTCGTGGCGCGTGTCCTTGCCATTTCGCCGCTCGGTGACGCCATTTACGCAGGTGTCGTGGCGGGATCAGCGGGGGCCGCACTGCCGGGGTTGGCGTTCGGTCCGCTGCCGCCCGGGCTGTAACTCGCGCCGCAACCGCCCTATATCGGGTGCCAGCCCCCGCCGGGGCGATGGAGCGAACATGAATTTTCAATCGGGCAAGTTGCAAGGCACGGACATTCGCGCCGAGATCGACCGGCTGCGCAAGGAGCGCAATGCCGTCATCCTCGCGCATTATTACCAGAAGCCCGAAATTCAGGACATTGCCGATTTCGTCGGTGACAGCCTCGATCTGTCGCGCAAGGCGGCAGCCACGAACGCCGATGTCATCGCGTTTTGCGGCGTCAAGTTCATGGCCGACACCGCGAAAATCCTGTCGCCCGACAAGATCGTGGTGCTGCCCGATATGGACGCCGGATGCAGCCTTGAGGATTCATGCCCGCCAGACAAGTTCGCTGCGTTCCGCGCGGCGCATCCCGATCATATCGCGCTGACCTACATCAACTGCTCGACCGAAGTGAAAGCGCTCAGCGACATCATCGTCACCTCGTCGTCGGCGGATAAAATCCTGTCGCAAATCCCGATGGACCAGAAGATTATCTTCGGGCCTGACAAGCATCTCGGCGGTTATCTGGTGCGCAAGACTGGGCGTGACATGCTGCTCTGGCCCGGCGTGTGCATCGTGCATGAGGCATTCAGCGAGACCGAACTGGTCAAGCTGAAAGCCAAACATCCGGGTGCACCTGTTGCCGCGCACCCCGAATGCCCCGCGCATATCCTCGACCATGCCGATTATGTCGGCTCGACCAGCGGCATCCTGGCGTTTGCGAAGAACTTCCCCGGCGACACGCTCATCGTGGCGACCGAACCGCACATCATGCATCAGATGGAAAAGGCGCTGCCCGAAAAGACATTCATCGGCGCCCCCGTCGCGGACGGCAACTGCAACTGCAACATCTGCCCCTATATGGCGCTGAATACGATGGAAAAATTATACGTCGCACTGCGCGACTTGCAGCCAAGGATCGAGATCGAGGAAGGGTTGCGGTTACGCGCGAAGAAGAGCCTCGACCGGATGCTCGAGATGGCGGGGAGTACGGTGGGGCAGGGGGATTTGGGGGCGCGACCTTGACCTTCACTCTCGACCGTTTCGACCTCACCGCCTTCGTCGCGTCAACCCTCGCCGAGGATGTGGGCGAGGCTGGGGACGTCACGGGTGGGGCAGTCATCCCCGTCGAGGCCCGGTTCACCGGGGTCATGGACAGCCGCGATGCGATCATTGTTGCGGGGTTGCCGCTCGCCGAGGCGTTTTTCCGCCATCTTGACCCCACGGTTGAGATCGAAACGCTCGTCGGTGAGGGCGAGAGCGCACCCGCTGGCACCGACCTCATGCGCCTTTCCGGCAATGCCCGTGCTTTGCTGACGGCAGAGCGATCCGCGCTTAATACGGTGCAGCACCTCTCGGGCATTGCCATGATGACTCGCGCTTACGTGGATGCTATCGTCGGCACGGGATGCACCCTGCTCGACACGCGCAAGACGATCCCCGGCCTGCGCGTGCTGGAGAAATATGCGACGCGGATGGGCGGGGCGACCAATCACCGCATGGGCCTGTGGGATGCGGCGATGATCAAGGATAATCATGTCGCGGTCGCCGGGTCGGTCGGCGAGGCAACACGGCGC
>JANOZQ010000271.1:0-4231 GCA_031429555.1 Sphingomonas sp.
GCGGACGAGCCGGTTAGCCTGCCAAATTATCCTGACCGAAGCGATGGACGGCCTGACCGTTCGCATCCCGCCCGAAAGCCGGAACATGCAGGGGCGTTGATTCGGGGGGCGCTTTGCACCATATGCCTGCTCGGAAGTCGGGCGGACGGTGCTCTCGCCAACCTGGTCAGATCCGGAAGGAAGCAGCCACAACGAATTCGCAACGGGTCGTTCCGGCTTCCACCGCGAACCGATCTTCGATCGGTGAGCGCGGCGGACAAAGCAAAGCTTTGGTCCACGTCACGGCTTTGCCGGGACGCAATCACCCGCTAGACCACCCTTAATGACTTTGTCCCAACCATACCGCGTTCTCGCCCGCAAATACCGCCCGCAAACCTTTTCCGAGTTGATCGGCCAAGACGCGATGGTCACGACACTGGGCAACGCAATTAAACGCGACCGGCTCGCGCACGCGTTTCTACTGACTGGCGTACGCGGTGTGGGCAAGACATCGACGGCACGTCTGATTGCGAAGGCGCTGAATTGCATAGGCGCCGACGGGCAGGGCGGTCCGACCATTGACCCGTGCGGTATTTGCGAACCTTGCGTCGCGATTGCAGAGGGGCGGCATATCGATGTCGTCGAAATGGACGCCGCATCGAACACCGGCGTTGACGACGTCCGCGAGATTATCGAAGCCGTGCGCTATTCATCGGTATCCGCACGCTACAAGGTTTATATCGTCGACGAAGTTCACATGCTTTCAAAAAATGCGTTCAATGCACTGTTGAAAACATTGGAAGAACCGCCGCCGCATGTGAAATTTCTGTTTGCAACCACCGAAGTCAACAAAGTGCCAGTGACAGTCCTGTCGCGGTGCCAACGTTTCGATTTGCGGCGGATACCCGTCGATACGCTGGCGGCGCATTTCGCGATGATTTCCGAGGCCGAATCGGTTGTTGCTGACCCCGAAGCGCTGGCCTTAATCGCCCGTGCGGCTGAAGGGTCAGTCCGCGACGGCCTGTCGATCCTCGATCAGGCGATTGCGCATGCCGATCTTGACGACGGCGGTGCAGTGAGTGCGGCGCAGGTGCGCGATATGCTGGGGTTGTCGGACCGGGGTGTGTTGCGGCGCTTGTTCGGGATGATCTTATCCGGTGAAGCGCAACCGGCACTCGCGGCGCTTGCCGAACAGCACGATCTGGGCGTCGATCCGGCAGCAGTATTACGCGGATTGCTCGACATCGTGCATGCCACGACACGCATGAAGGTTGGTGCGCCCGATGATGCAACGCAATCCGACGAAGAGCGCGTCGCACTAAGCGAATGGGCAACGAAAATGTCATTCGCAACGCTGCACCGGCTTTGGCAGTTGCTGCTGAAGGGGCATGATGAAGTTGCGCGCGCAGTCGATCCGGCGGAAGCAGCGGATATGGCCGTTTTGCGGGTAATTCATGCGTCAACAATGCCCGATCCGGGTGACGTGGCGCGGATGATAGCGGGCGGGGTGCCGAAGACGCCCGAGGCACCGTCCACGCCCGCGACGCCGAACTTGCCCGCGACGTTTTCGGCGATGATTGCCTTGGTCGAGAAGCAGGGAAAGCATTTGCTCGCCCAGCGCCTGCGCGATGAAGTTGGCGAGATCAGCTATGCACCGCCCGAAATGGCAATCCGTCCCGCGCGGCCCTTTGACACACGCGAACTTGCGCAAGTTCTGAAAGAAGCAACGGGCGTCGTCTGGGCCGTGACGAGCGAGGACGCGCCCGCCAAACCATCGCTGCGCGATCAGGAAATCGCAACCGAAGCCGCAGCGCGCGACGCGATCCTTGCCGAACCGATTGTGAAAGCCGCAATCGAATATTTTCCCGGTGCCGAGCTCGTTGGCTGGACCGAAGAACGGAGTGCAAACGCATGAAATCAATTGATGATATTCTAAAGATGGCCGCCAGTGTTCAGGAGGAACTGACGAAAGCGCAAGCAAGCCTCGACACAATCGAGGTCGAAGGCGTGTCGGGCGGCGGGATGGTGAAGGTTAAAGCCACCGCAAAAGGACGCATCATTGGTGTGAGCATTGACGACTCGCTGATGGAAGTCAGCGAAAAGGGGATGCTTGAGGATCTGGTTACGGCCGCGTTCAACGACGCGCGGACCAAGGCCGATGCGATTTCGGGTCAGGAAATGGGCAAGATGACGTCGGGATTGCAATTGCCGCCGGGATTCAAGCTGCCGTTTTAACGCAAACAGCTATCGAGGCCGCCACGCGCGACCACGCCGGTTCGCGCCGAAATCGCGTTTCCGTAACGACGAGTATAGCCCTTCGGCACCACGGCACCGCGCTTTTTGGGTAGCGGGAGAACAGCGGCAATGCGGGCAGCTTCGGTTGTTGAAAGGCGGCTTGCATCATGCTTGAAATAGCGTTGCGCGCCCGCATTTACGCCATAGGTGGCGATCCCCGTTTCGGCGATATTGAGATAAACTTCCATGATGCGTGGTTTACCCCATAGGGTCTCGATCAACAGCGTGAACCACGCTTCAAGCCCTTTGCGGACGTAACCGCCGCCTTGCCAAAGGAAAGCGTTCTTGGCGGTCTGCTGGCTGATCGTCGATCCGCCCCGAATGCGACCACCTTTAGCATTTCTTTTCATTGCTGACTCAATGGCTTCTCTATCGAAGCCATTATGCGCACAGAATTTTGAATCCTCGGCAGCGATCGCTGCCTGTGCCATGCTGCGGTCAATTTGCGACAGCGGCATCCAGTCGCGCGAAATCGACTCTCCGCGAGTCAGATCGCCAATCATCGTGAACGTGATCGGCGGCGGCACAAAGCGGTAGATGAGCACCCAAAGTACCGAGCCTGCAACAAAATAAACAATGGCACGACCGAGAAACCAGCCAATTCGATAAACAGGACCGCGCCGCGCTGCGCCACGCGCTTTCGTCACGCGAGCGCCAACGTCCCGTTTGTCCGCGCAATCCGCATCATTGCTTTTTGCAGCTTGTCGAACGCGCGCACTTCAATCTGGCGAACCCGCTCGCGCGAGACGCCGTAAACCTGGCTCAATTCCTCGAGCGTTTTTGGTTCCTCGATCAGGCGTCGCTCGGTCAGGATATGCTTTTCGCGTTCGTTCAGGTCATCCATCGCTTCGGCAAGCATGGCGTGACGGTGGACGCGCTCCTGACTGTCGCCGATTTCCTCATCCTGCAACGGCCCTTCATCGGCAAGCCAGTCCTGCCATTGTTGCCCCTCGCCATCGTCAGACATGCTGACGTTGAGCGACGTATCGCCGCCCATCGCCATGCGCCGGTTCATGCTGACGACTTCAGCCTCGGTTACACCCAAATCAGTCGCGATTTTCTTGACATCTTCGGGACGAAGATCACCGTCTTCAAAGGCTTCGAGATTGTTTTTCATACGGCGAAGATTGAAGAACAATTTCTTCTGCGCCGCTGTCGTGCCCATTTTCACAAGGCTCCAACTGCGCAGGATAAATTCCTGTATCGAGGCGCGTATCCACCACATTGCATAGGTCGCCAGACGAAAGCCGCGATCCGGCTCGAATTTCTTCACGCCCTGCATCAAACCGATGTTCCCCTCCGAAATCAATTCGGACACGGGCAAACCATAGCCACGAAAGCCCATGGCGATCTTCGCGACGAGTCGCAGATGTGATGTAACGAGCCGCTCGGCAGCTTCCGGATCGCCATGTTCCTGAAAACGCTTGGCGAGCATATACTCTTCTTCGGGCGTCAGCAGCGGAAACTTCCTGATTTCCGACAGATAACGGTTGAGGCTTGCTTCACCACCCAGAGCCGGGATGGTCGCGGGAACATTGCTTTTACCGGCCATGATGACCTTCATTCTCCCTGAACACCTGCCGATATAGGAAGGGATTCGTAAGTTTCTATAGCGCAAAAGCGCTGAACAGTTGCTGCATATCGTCCGGCATTTCGCTTTCAAAATGCATAGTTTCTCTATTAACCGGATGGATGAAGCCAAGTTCCGCCGCATGCAGCGCTTGCCGGTTGAATTTCAGGCTTTTCAGGACCGCGCGGTGGTTTGTACGAACGTTGCCATAGACAGGGTCGCCGAGCAGCGGGTGACCGATGGACGACATGTGGACCCTAATCTGATGCGTGCGTCCGGTTTCGAGGCGACATTGTATGAGCGCTGCATCCTTCAATGCGCTGATTAGTGAATAGTGCGTCACGGCCCGCTTGCCCCGCGCCTGGATCGCGACTTTCTTGCGGTCAT
>JANOZQ010000272.1:0-15466 GCA_031429555.1 Sphingomonas sp.
AGAATTCGCACGAACACAGCGGCATCGAGCAGCGACCCGTGCGTGCCTGTATCAAGCCACGCCGTCCCGCGCCCCATGATCTCGACGTTGAGCGAACCGTCGTCGAGATAAAGCCGGTTCAGGTCGGTAATCTCAAGCTCGCCACGCGCCGAAGGCTTCAGGTCGCGGGCACGGTCAACCACTGTATCGTCATAAAAATACAGGCCGGTAACCGCATAGTTCGATTGCGGAGCCGCAGGCTTCTCCTCGATGGAAACCGCACGGCCGCCTGAATCAAAAACCACGACGCCATAATCGCTTGGGTTTGAAACGCGGTAGCCAAAGACCGTCGCGCCACCGTCGCGCACATTCGCCCGCGCCAGTTCTTCCGGCAAGCCGTGACCGTAAAAAATATTGTCGCCCAGAATCAGTGCGGACGGATCGCCCCCCACAAAATCAGCGCCAATATGGAACGCCTGCGCCAGCCCGTCGGGCGACGGCTGCACCGCATAGGAAATCGCCAACCCCCAGTTGCTGCCATCGCCCAGCAGATGCCGGAACGCAGGCGCATCATGGGGTGTCGTGATGATCAATATGTCGCGGATCCCCGCCAGCATCAGCACCGACAGCGGATAATAAATCATCGGCTTGTCATAAACCGGCATCAATTGCTTCGAAACCGACAGCGTCAACGGATGCAGCCGCGTGCCCGAGCCGCCAGCAAGGATAATACCCTTACGCATGGTTGCTACTCGTAATAGTGGCGGTAGGCCTTGCTGCCATATCCATATTGGTCCTCAAGCCCTGTATTCGCACGATTGAGGATCGAGCCGAGCAACTTCGACGGCTCCATGAACTGCATTGCAGATTTGACGGCCTTGCGCGGGGTCACGCCGTCTTCGGCAACAAGGATATAACCATCGAGCCGTTCGCAGATCAGCTTGGCGTCATCGTTGGCGAAGGTTGGTGGTAAATCACACAAGACGAGCACGTCATCGGGCAGCGTCCGCATTGCTGCGACCAGTGAATCGAACTTTTCACCTGTCACAAGCGATGCCGAATGCCCCTTCACCTGTGCACAGGTGAACAACGTGAGCGAAAGCCCCTCGACGTTGCGCGCCATGCCCGACAAGTCAGTGTTTGCGCCACTAAGATAGGTCTCGAGGCCATTTTCCGACTCAATCCCGAAATTGCGGGCAACTGTGCCGCGCCTCAGGTCGAGATCAAACAGCGCAACCCGCGTCTCAGGCAACGTCGCGAGCGATGCCGCTAAGTTGCAAGCGATGAAAGACTTCCCCGCAGACGGCGATGCCGACGTTATACCAATCAGCTTGTGCCCCTGCCCCCGCCATAGGTCGAGCACACGCGACCGGAGCAGCGTGAACGGGCGACCATCGCGGTCGGTCGGGTCAAAGCCGATAACGCGCTCTTCACGGAGCAGCGACGGATCGATGGTTACGGCACGTGCGTGCGAAAGATCAAGCGCAGGCCTGACGGTTCGCGCCGCGTGCAACGGCGGATCTTGCATCATCGTCATTGAACTTCCGGAGCCCCCAATTTCATCCATCGACTGTTGCCAGTTTCGCGCGCCGCCATGTCAACGGATTCAACCGCTTGAGCCACTGCCAACGCCCGCCATCGTCCGATGATCCCCCATCCGATGATTTGTCATCACGTCGGCGCGAAATATTCGGGACAATGCCCAGCGGTATTGCGCCCGTGACTTCTTCAAGGCCTGCAGAGCCGCGGATCGGCCGCCGCATCAGTTCCAGAAGCAGGATCAGTGCAAGACCGATACCTGCGCCAACCGCGCCGCCGCCTGCCATCAACAAAGGCCGGTTGGGCCAGGTCGGCTGGTCAGGTTGCGAAGGTGCATCGACAACGACAAGGCGTTCGCCACGTTGTTCGGTCGCAGCCCGCGCGGCAGCCTGCGCCGAGATCAGACGTGTCGACGACTGCTGATACTGCACGTTGAGACCGTCGAGGCGCTGTTGCATCTGCGCTGCTTGTTCCATGACCGCGGGTCCGCGCGATTGGGCCGCAAATATCTGCGAAGACCGACTCTGGTCCTGCGACTTCGCAGCTTGCAGCGCGGCAATCTGCTTGTTGTTGAATGCGATCTGCTGCGCGATGCTGTCGACCGGCACTTTCTTGACATTGGTCGCTGCAAGACGGTTTGCCTCTTCAAGGCGCTGTTTTGCGAAGATCACGTCGGGATGGGTTTCGGCGTAAATTGCCTTTGCAGCGGCAAGCCCGGCCTCGGCCTGCGACACAACCGGATCACGCTCGGCAGACGTCTTGACCAGGTCGCGTTGTTGATTGAGGTTGGCATTGTCGCGCTGCAGCATGGCAATCTGGCCATCGGCGCCACCACCACCGCCCATCATTGGCACATTCACATTCGACAATAGTGAGCCGTTGCGTGCTTTCAGTCCCGACAGTTGCATCTGCACCAGCGTAATCTGGCCCTGCAGATCTTCGGCCTGCTGGCTCAAGAAAGCGACCGCCGCGCGTGTCTGGTCGACATTGGCCGTCGAATCGATTTCTACAATCCGGTCGATCAGCGACTGCGTAACCTGCTGCGCCATAATCGGGTCACGGTAATCATAGCTGACTGTAAACGCGATTGTTGCTTTGCCGCCCGATTGCTGGAATTCGGCGCTGACCGGCGTAACCGCAATTGCGTCGTGAAACTTGCTGACAACTTTCGACAGCGGATCGGACTGGCGCTCGCTTTGGTAAAGCTGATATTTGTCCATCAGCTGGATCAGATCGCGGCGACTTAAAATCTGCTGGCGAATTTTTGCGAGCCGCTGATCGACCACTTCATTGCCCACGGCTGACTCCCGGTCGATCGGCACATCCGCTGACTCGACAAGCAATGTCGCCGACGAACGATAGATGGCGGGGATCAGATATGCTGCTGCTACGCCTGCGATGAGCAGCAATATGGTCGGGATGATCAGCCACCATTTGCGCTGCAGTAAAATACCCGGAACCTGCGCCAAGATCGACGCGGGGTCTGCATAACTCTCGTTTTGTTCAGTCGTCATTATTGGTTACCAAAGCTGTAGTTGATGCCAATCGACCCGTAAGCGGTGCTACGCGTGCCTTGAAAGCTGCTCCGCGAAAACCCGCCACTTATTTGCCCTGTCATACGACTGGAAAAGCGTCGTGCAAAGCTCGTAGTTGCCGATGCGTAATCGGTTGCCGCGCCCACCAGCAACTTTGGCGTTCCCGCACGGCTATATCCGCCCGACGCCGACAGAGTATCGCGCCCGTTGATACGGTAGCTGTAGGATATGCCCGTTGTCGTTGTCGTGCGGACGCCGTCAAAAGAAGAGGCCGCCGCCGCGCGCGTCCCGTTGAGGCAGAACGTCGTCCGCGTATCGTTACGGCATAGGCTCAGATTGCCCGAAAGATCGGTCGACGTGAGCTTGATGAAACCAAGGTCGACGCGCGACGAAGAAAAGCCGATGCCACCGGAAAGCGACCAGTTCGCTGCCAGCCGGAATGTGCCATCGAGCGACGGACTGATGACACGTGCATCGCCAAACGGTCCGCCGAAATAATTGACACGACTGACACTGACTGAAGCACCGACTGAAACACGCGGATTGATGACGCGAGAGTAGCTGACATTCTGACTCAAATTTGAATATTCATTGCGACCGCTTCCGCCTTGCGGATAGCGCGCGACGTTCCCGCTGAAACCGAGAGAGACAGAGTTTTTGTCGTCGATTGAATAAGTCAACCCAGTGCTCGCTGCTGCGCTGACTGTGCGTTGCTGAAATCCGATGACAGTGATGTCGATGATTTTTGGCACGACATTGGTCGGCGAAGGAGCCTCGAAAATCGGGCTCGAGTTGTAATTGCTGTTGATCGAACTGTTGATTGACATGCCCGCACGGACTGAGATTTCTCGCGATACACGATTGCTGTAGCCGACCTGCGTCGCAAGATCGACCGAATCGCGATAGCTCCGGTTGTAGGCAGAAAATGACGCGTCGCCCGACACGCGAAAACTTGACCGTGCGGTGCGTTCTTCGATAAAAGGGGTAAGCGAAATCCGGGCACGGACAGCTTCTGTATTACTGGCGTTCAACAAAAACGGATTGTTTGAATATTCCAGATTGCCGGAAACGCCGATCCCCGACGCCGTGTCTGCACGCGCCGCCATACCGAAAAAAGGCATTGCCGCGAGCGTCGTTGCAATGACGCGCGCAAAGCAATCAACGGGTCGGCGCATCATGGAACGATCACCGTGTCACCCGTTTCGATTTGTGGCAGCATTTCGGCGGTAATATTCGGCGATCCCTTGAATGCAGCACTCAGACGCAGCTTGATCAGAGTGATGCCAGTCGCAGTCTTTCGAATGATCGTCACATTGTCGAGATTTGCAAATTCGTCTGGACCGCCGGAAAGCGCTATTGCTTCCATGACGTTTAAGTAACGACCCGGTGTCATGTTGCCCGGGCTCTTTACGCGCCCGACGATTGAAAACGTCATGCCCGACGGTGATTTCACCGAGACTGTTACCTGCGGCACTTCGCCACGATACTGCGTCTTCAACCCTTGCGAGATTTCTGTTTCAATCGCGCTCGGCAATTTGCCGGCGGCAACGATGCGCCCGACCAGCGGAAACGCAAAACTGCCGTCGGGCAGTATGCGGACCTGCCGTTGCAGCCGCTCTTCGCCCCAGACATAGATCTCGATTTCGTCGCCGGGATTGATCGTGTAAGGTCGGTTAAGAACTTTTGGTGTATCTGCAGCATAGGCAGCACTGCTGACAAGGCTCGAGACCATAAACATGATAACTGCTAAAAATCGTAGCATTTCTGCCCCCTTTCGCGGCGCCGGTTTTGGTGTTGTGCCTATCACCTTGATCGTCGCGACTGCTTGCACCATAGCACTGATTCTAAACGGGCGTATAGCAGCACCAGGACCAAATGATGCAACTGCCTATGCTTAACGCCCATATTCGTTCGTTTTTTCTTGGTACTGCCATGCTTTTGGCGCTGGCGGGATGTGCCTCGAAAACGCAGCGCGCCAATGAGGCTTATGCCCAGGCGCAGCAATTTCTGACAGACGGAAAGCCGGCCGAGGCCAAGCGAGAGCTGCTCCGCGCGGTCGCCATCCGCGACGATGTTCCCGATATCTGGTTTGCGCTTGGCCAGATGCGATTACAGAGCGGAGAAATGCCCGAAGCGTTCACCGCGTTCGGACGCGCCGATGAACTTCGCCCCGGCAACGCCGAAACGCTCCGCCCACTTGCCTATACCGGCTATATGATCGGCGCGACGCGGCTTGCCCAAGACGCCGTTGACCGTTTGCTTGCGCTCGTGCCCGGCGACGGTCAGGGACTGGCCGTCAAAGGGTTGCTCGCACTTGATAAGGGGGAACCCGAAGTCACGCTTGCTGCTGCTGAATCGATATTGGCGGCGTCACCCAATGACGAAACCGGACTTTTGCTGAAGGCACGCGCGATTGCCGTCGATGGCAAAGTCGACGATGCTATCAAGCTCCTGCAAGCTGCATCTGCCGGGCCGGAACCCAGACCGAGCCTCGATTTTGCCCTCCTGCAATTTTATCGTGCAAAAAGCGATGTCGCTGGCATGCAATCGGTTTTCCCCGATGTCCTCAGCGCGCAAAAAGGGAACGCTGAGCTCGCGCTTGATTACTGCAATCTGCTTTATCGCACCGGAAAGATTGCCGAGGCGCGCAAGTTGTGGTCCGACACAGTGGTTGCCAAACGCGACGATGCCAAATTCATCGCTTGGGCATTCGAATTTTTCGACAATGCCGAACCGGCCGCCCAGCCGGCCTATCTCGACGAGCGATTGACCAAGCTGCCGGGCTCGCCACTGCGTTCGGCGACGGGACAATATCTGATAACGCGCAAGGAATATGCCCGCGCGGCCGCACTGATCGCACAGGGTAGTGGTGCCGCCGAAAATGACCGCGGTCTTTATGCGGTCGCGCTTGATGGCCTCGGCAAACGTGCGGAAGCGCAGAAGCTCGTCGACTCAATCATGAGCGCGGGCACCGGCGCACAGGACGCCAATGCATTGATGTTGCGCGCAAAATGGGGAGCTGCTGCAAAAAGTTTCGACCGCGCAAATGCAGACGCCCAAGGCGCTATCCTTGCCGATCCCTCACTTCTCGAAGCCCGCATCACGCTTGCCCAGTCCTATCTGACCAACGATCAGCCACTTCGTGCGCGGCAGGTGCTTGCTGAAGCCGCGCGCGATCTCCCGCGCAGCCGTCGGGCATTGTCTGCCTACCTGCAATTTCTCCAGTCGGTCGGGGACAACAGCAGCGCAATTGCTGCAGCGCGGAATTTCGCCGATGCCAATGGATCGCAGCCGTGGGGCTGGGAAACGCTTGCGATGACCTGCCAGAAAATCGGTGACGGGGCGTGCATCATCAGCGCAAAACGACGTTATGACGTGGCCGTGCGTGACTTTACCTTCACCAATCCCTCGCGCCCGTTCAAGATGCGCGGCTTGTTCAGCCCGCTTCCTGCCGCCTGATGAGCGATCTGGCCGACCCTATTATTGGCAACGATGACGACATCGTGGCCACAAAAGCAGCGGCCCCGCGGCGGCGACGCATGCGTTTTACGTCAAACCTGCTGACCACACTGGGCATCGCGTCCGATGTCCTGTGCTTCATTTTTGCGTTCTTTGCCGCGATGGCGATTTACGCATCGATCTTCGACCGTGGGATCGACCAGCCGCTCCATATGAATGCGGCAATCATATTGGCGATCAACTATTTCCTGATCCGCATTTCGCGCGACGGTTACACCACCTTTCGCGGGCAAGGATCGGACGTCGGTCAGGGCGGGGTTTACGATTTTGTCATTGCGCTGGTGCTGACAGGCCTGACGGCGACGCAGCTGCGCTCGACTTCCGAAATGTCGACCGGAATGACTGGCATCTACGTTGCGACTTGCGCGACGCTGCTTATGCTCAGCCGCATACCGTTTCGCCGGCTCGCATGGTGGCTGATGGAGCAGGGCATTATCGGCCAGCGCGTCGTAATTTACGGCGCAGACCGAACCGTCGTCGGCCGTGTCGTCGATTTGCTCGAACTCGAACGGCTGCCGCATCTCAAGATCGTCGGTTTTGCCGATGACCGCGGCGAGCGCGCCGACCGGACGCCACAGCACGGCGCGACGTTTGTGGGCGGCTTTAACGAGATCCTGAACATGGCGCGCGAGGGTGATCTCGATCAGGTCATCATCGCCCTGCCGCAGGTCGGACAGGACAGGCTTGACCGGATCATCGAGCAATTGAGTGCGGTCTCGATCGACGTCTGTGTGTTGTCACGCGAGATTCTGGAGTTGCGGTCGAGTTTTCGCCTCGGCGTGATCGGATCATTACCAGTGATGACATTGCTTCGCCGCCCGGTACGCGATTTCGACCTTATCGGCAAAAATCTGCAGGATTATGCGCTAGCCGCCATCGGCCTGGTTGTGCTGTCGCCGCTGCTGTTGCTGACCGCAATCGCAATCCGCATCGAAAGTCCGGGGCCAATCCTGTTTCGCCAGTTGCGCTTTGGCTTCAACAATTCGGAAATCGAAGTCCTTAAATTCCGTTCGATGTATGTCGATGCGCAGGACGAGAGCGGCGCTCAGCGAACTGTTAAGAACGACGCCCGCGTGACCCGCGTCGGCGCGTTTATCCGTCGGTTCAGTATCGACGAACTGCCCCAGCTGGTGAACGTGCTTCAGGGTAATATGTCGATCGTTGGACCGCGCCCGCATGCGACCAAAATGCGCGTCGAAGACGCTTTCTATTTCGATGCCGTGAAGGGTTATGCTGCGCGCCACCGCGTCAAGCCGGGCATTACCGGCCTCGCGCAGGTGCGCGGACTCCGTGGCGAAATTGCCGACCTCGACCGTGCGCGACGGCGCGTCGAATATGATATTTATTACATCGAACATTGGTCGCCTTTCCTCGACATCCGCATCATCATCGAAACGGTGTTCCGGCTGGTCTGGGACAAAAATGCCTATTGATCACGCGACGGCCCGGTTTACCGGCGTCGATTTAGCGGTGTTGGACTGGAGCGACGCCGTGGCAGCGATTGTCGCAGCGGCGGATGCGCCCCGGTATACGTCGGTCGTCACGCCCAATGTCGATCATATCGTGCGGATGGATCGGCTGGGCGATTCGCCATTGGGACAGCGGACCCGCGCGGCGGTTTCGGACGCCGATTTCTGTTTTTGCGACAGCCGCATCCTGTCGCGCCTCGCTCGCCTGCGTGGGATGACACTACCCGTCGTGCCCGGCAGCGATCTGACAGCGGCCATTTTTGCGGACCATCTCAGGCCCGACGAACGAATCGCAATCGTCGGCGGCAATCATCAAACCATAGGCGATCTGAAAAAGACGTATCCGGATGTCGAAATCATCCATCACATCCCGCCGATGGGCATGCTGGAGAACGCAGCGGCAATGGACAGCGCCGCGCAGTTTATCGCGGCTGCGAACTGCCGTTTCATTTTTGTCGCCGTGGGCGCGCCGCAAGGCGAAATTCTGCTTCACCGCGCCCGGCAATTAGGGGCGAAACGCGGCGTCGCACTAAGCATCGGCGCATCAATCGACTTCCTGACGGGACGACAGAAACGGGCACCGCGCTTTGTCCAGAAGCTTGGTTTCGAATGGGCTTACCGCCTTCTTAGCGAACCAAAAAGACTCTGGCGTCGCTATCTTGTCGACGGCCCCCGTATTTTTGCGATAGTGATGCGGTGGGGCGACCGGTGATCGGCGCGCAATAGAAATGCTGGGCCAGTGCTAAAGAACCTGCTGTTCATCGAAATGCTGATCGTGCTGGGCTCGGTCATTTTCTACATGGCGTCAACGCGTGCGACCCGACGCGAAGTCGGCCATCTACCCGGCATCGTCCTCGGCGTGATGGCGGCCATCGGTTATCTGTCGCCGACCCTGATCATCGCGCACATTGCTGTCGCACTGGTGCCGATCGTCTTCGGACGAACAAAACTGAAGGTCGGCATGATCGTCGCGATGGGGATATTTGCGCTGCCGACGCTTCAGATCAACTTGACCATCGGTAGCGTCTGGTTGTTTTTATGGTCGATCCAGAGCTCGCTGGCTGTGGGCGGCTTGATTGCTTTCCTGATCGCGCCCGGGCGACCGGCACAGTCGCCGCCATGGGCCGATGTCGCAATGTTCATGGTCATTGCGGTTTTGATCGTGGTGGATGCCCGCGGCGGCGAATGGGTCGGCTTTCTTCGCCAGGCCGCAATGTACATGGTTGTCTATGTAATCCCTGTTTACATTGTCACGCGTTCGGCACGCAACGCCGTCGAGTGGCGAACATTGTTGACGGCGATGGCAGGATTCGGCCTCATCCTTGCAGTTATTGTGTTCTATGAGGCACGCTCGACGTGGCCTCTCTACGCATCAATGGTGCCGCGGTTTGGCATCGATGTGAACGTCTTCGTAAAGTGGCGTGGCGGGTTGATGCGTGCCTATGGACCAATGTCCGAAGCAACCAACATGGGATTCGTCCTCGTGATCTGCTTTGCAGCAGCCTTGGCGGTGCGGCGGTCTTTCGTGTCGAACCTGGCTTATATCGCCGTCGTATCGATAATCGCTATCGGCAGCTTGGCGCCGCAATCGCGCGGTGGGATGATCGGCATCGCGGTCGCTTTCATCGTGAGCTCATTTTACCGGCGAGGTATCGCGGGCATGGGACAGCTTGGCCTTGCCGGCCTGCTTCTATCAGGAGCCTATGCGACAGCGACAATGATCGGCTCCATCGGTGACCAGATTTCGACGAGTCTCAATGAAGCAAGTGGTTCGGGCGATTATCGCACGGAACTTCTCCGCCGCGGCATGCAGGAATTTTGGAAAAGTCCCCTGTTCGGTGAAGATTTTGCCATCGTCGTGTCGCGTATGCAGGACATGGTCCAGGGTGAAGGGATTGTCGATTTCGTCAACACTTACCTGTATTTCGCCCTGTTTTCGGGCGCAATCGGACTGGTGATATTCTGTATTGCCTTCATCATTCCGGGCGGTCGCCTGTTCCAGATCCGCCGCCTCCTGCCCCCTGCGTCGGCAGAACGCGAATTGGCTGGCTTCTGTCTCGCACTGCTGGTTTCGTCCGCTGTGATGCTCATGTTCACGGCTTTTCTGCCCCGTCCAACGA
Source organism: Sphingomonas sp. (assembly GCA_031429555.1). Lineage (GTDB taxonomy): Bacteria > Pseudomonadota > Alphaproteobacteria > Sphingomonadales > Sphingomonadaceae > Sphingomonas_O. The sequence continues at coordinate 10,162 of JANOZQ010000272.1, forward strand.
CTTTTCTCCTGATCGTATCCAGCGTCGCGATGATGATGCGGGCGCCCGTCCGTGCGGTTGCCGCCAAACAGAAAATCGAGCTGCGGGTCAGGCCGTCGAATGACCCCATAGCCGCTTGAGCCGACCCTTGACCCGATCAACGATTGTCGGCGGCTCATAGAGCTTCAACTGGTCGGCAATCGTGACCTCGAGGTGGTCACGGGCGTCCTGCGCGATCCACGCGGCATAATCGGCCGGTCCCGCAAAATTGTTCATTCGCGCCGTATAGGCAGCGAACTGGTCCCAGCCACCCGGGCGGTTCATCCGGCAATAGGGTGAACGGGGATCGTCAAGATTATGGGCAAACGACATCGGCAGCGGATAGCCCGAGACCAACCCTGCCCGCGTAATTGCCTTGTGGTCGATAGGAACGCCGCGCGCGTTAGGATCATGCAACGAAAAGCGCCGCAGCGTTTCAATCCGGCCGAGGAAAATACACCCTGCTACCCAGACATTCTGGAACAGTTGATAGTCACCGACCTGCCTGATTTTATGCGCTCCGATATTGGCGTCCCACTCCTCGGGCTGAAAAACCCAGCCACCCATCAGGCCGAGCCTCGGTTCGGCCACCAGCATGTTGGCAAAACGCGTCATCCAGCCCGCTTCGCCCAATATGTCATCGTCCAGCTTACCGCCCACGCCCGTTGTGCAACGATCCACAAACCAATGCCACGGTTGAAACTGGCCGACATTGGCCGGGTTCAAGTGACGCTCGACGATCCGGTCGTCGCGCAGGTCGGTTATGAAATCGGCGAGGCCGTCTTCAGACCCATTGTCCCACAAATGCAGCCGGAAGTCGGACGGATCAGACAGCAGATGCGCCATTGTCCGCTCATAATATTCACGGCGGTTCCAGCTCACCATCAGGATCGAGGGGATGTCGTCGCTCATTGCCTCCGCGCCTTAGCCACGCCTACGCCGTCGTCAATGCCGCTAACCATCAATCACACTGGCGCGCGGCAGCCCGCAAAGCTAAGGCCGCGCGTCTATGGGCACAGGGATGGCATGACGTGACGCGGTATGAAGCTCGGCAGGCAGCGAATGCCCGCACGCTGGCCGGTCCCGCAGCATCGGGCAGCTATGTCGGCGATGCCGCACGCGGTGGCCTGATTGCCTTTGGTGGCCAGATCACGCGGCTTGTCCTGCAACTGCTGGGCACAGCGATCATGTCGCGCCTGCTCGCGCCCGAAGACTTCGGCCTCATCGCGATGGCTGTGACAGTGACCGGATTTGTTGGCCTGTTCACCGATATGGGCCTGTCCGTCGCAACGATCCAGAAAACCGAAGTATCGCAACCACTCGTCAGCACTTTGTTCTACGTCAACATCGGCGTCGGCCTTGCCCTGATGCTCATCGCCGCACTGGCGGCACCGCTAGCCGCGCTGCTCTATAATGATCCACGTGTGACCCTGATTGTCATCGGCATGGCGCTGTGCATCCCGCTTGCCGCCGCCGTGGCGCAACATGATGCCCTGCTCGCCCGCGCCATGCGCTGGATGCCACTTCAACTCATTGCATTGGCCAGTCAGGCCGTTGGTTTGATCGTCGGTGTCCTGCTGGCATGGAAAACCGAAGCGGGTGTCTGGGCATTGGTCGCCCAAATGATTTCGGCCGGCGTGGTTGCTGTCGTTCTGACTTGGATAATCTGCGACTGGCGACCCTCGCGTGTGGACAACTGGCGCGACGCGAAGGCGGAACTTGCTTTCGGCGCAAATGTAACCGGCTTCTCGTTACTCAACTTCTTCCATCGCCAGTTCGACAATATATTGATCGGCTGGCGTTGGGGAGCCGTTGAGCTCGGTTTCTATGCCCGTGCCTATAACTTGCTGACGCTACCGATCAGCCTCGTCAACGGGTCACTGTCCTCCTCGGCAATTCCGATCCTTGCGAAATGCAAAGATGATCCTGATCGCTGGAATGCCGCCTTTCTCCGCCTCGCGACTGTCACGGCGTTTCTCGGGTGCGGGCTGTGCGCGGTCCTGTTTGCGGTCGCCGAACCGCTGGTGAACATTATTCTCGGACCCGGCTGGAGCGAAGTCTCCATTATTTTCCGTGCGCTGGCGATGTCATCAATCTTTGCAACCGCCTCGAACGCGTGCGGGTGGGTCTTCATCAGCCTTGGTCGTACGCGCCAGTATTTCTACTGGTCGCTTTTCGCCAGCCCCCTGTTTGCACTGTCCTTCGTCATCGGTCTGCCTTGGAAGGGGCAAGGGGTGGCGATCAGCTATGCCGCCTGCATGGCCATTCTTGCGCCCGTCTATTTTGCTTATGCCGTGCGCCAGACAACAATGACCCTCGGCACACTCGCCCGCTGGATGGTGCCGGTCATCGTCGTTGCAGCGCTGGCAATCGGTGCCGGCGAAACGATCAATGCAAGGACCAAGAATTTACCCGACATCGCCCGGTTATTGGTTGGAGCGTTAACCGCCGGTGGCGTATATGCATTGCTCGGTGCCGCTTGCCTCTACGGGCTTTCGCACTATCGATCACTCAGGGAGATGCTCCATGTGTTCATCGACCCGTGGGTGCGCCGACTTGGTTTTGGATCCGGAGTTTGACGTCGATGCCAGCTTCAACCCGCAAGCGCGTTCTCCAGTCAGCGCTTGGCGCGCTTCAGGATGCCGCGCCCGGCACTTACGAGCGGCTGCAGCGTAATTTCGCCGAGCTCACGCCGCGTGCACAAATGTTGCAAGCGGCGCTCGCAGGCGTGCCCATCACAAGCATCACCGTGAAGGGTGCGCAGGGGCTGTTTGAAGGGTCCGCCGCCGATGTGTCGGTGATCCAGCGTTATGCGCTCGAAGGCACATGGTCACCCAAAACCATCGCGCTCGTTCAAGCGTTCTTCGGGCCAACCAAAGCGGGCACCTATCTCGACATCGGTGCCAACATCGGGCTGACCGCCGTGCCGGTTGCGGCGTCGGGCATCCGCACCATCGCCTTCGAAGCCGTCCCTGCAAACGCCGCGTTCTTGCGCCGCAATGCCGACGCCAATGGCGCAGACAATCATATTGAAATCATTGACGCCGCACTGCTCGACAAACCCGGCCACGTGACCTTCGAACTGTCGCCGACCAACCACGGTGACCATCGTTTCCGCAATGCCGATGACATCTCGCTGATGGACGAAAGCGAGTGGGCGACGATCACCGTCCCCGCGCACGCGCTCGACAGCTTTGCCGACCGGATCAGCGGCCCTGTGGTGATGAAAATCGATGTACAGGGCGCAGAGCCGCTTGTCTTCCGCGGCGGGCGCGCTGTGTTCGACAATGTTGATCTGCTGATCTGCGAAATCAGCCCTTATGCAATGGCGCGGATGCACGTTGATCCGACCGATTTCTTCGAATTTTTCGCGACATTTGCGAACATCCGTGTCTTCGAGCGCGAGGCCGAGGATGGTGCGATCGATTATGCCGGTGCGGACATCGTGCCGTTCCTGACGAAATTCCACGCGGAAAACATTGCCGAGCCTTACGGCCGCTACATCAATCTGGTCGCCACAAGGAAATGAACATCCTCGTCGCGACCGAGGATCTGACGTTCAGCGTCAGCCTCAGTCTGGCCTACAAAGAAGCGGGGCATGATGTGAGCGCGGGGTTGCCCGAGCTATATCTTGGTCTCCGCGATTTCGACCTTATCCATTTCCACTGGCCCGAGGAACTGACGCAGTGGCAGGTGCCGCCGCTGCGCCCGCTGGTCGAACGACTGTTCGCTCGGCTCGACGCGCTCAAGCCTGCCACAAAAATGGTATGCACCGTCCATAATCTGTTGCCGCACGCCGACAGTGGCCCCGTGTCATGGGATTATTATAACCGCTTTTACGGTCGGATGGACCGCATCGGGCACTTCTCGCAAAGTTCGCTTGATGCTGTGCGCGCGAAGTTTCCCGACGTTGCGGCGGAGAAGCATTTTATCCACGGCATGAATGATTTTTCAAATCTGAAAGTCCACGCCAAGGGGCAGAGTGGCGCGCGAAAAAGCCTGGGCATCCCTGACAGGGCCCGCGTCATCGGTGCCGTTGGACAAATACGGTCGCTTGACGAACTTGGATTGCTTTCAGATTCAATACTGAAGGCTGACGTCCCAAACCTGCACGTTCTGCGCGCATTTCGTCCGCCATCAGTCGGCAGCATCGGTGACCGCGTGCGCCGCAAACGACAGATGCAATCCTTCGAACGCAAACCGGTCACCACGCTCGAAGGTTTTCTCGAAGACGCCGACCTTGTTGCCGTGTGCGAAGCCGCCGACATCATTGTCATCCCGCGCATGGAAAACCAGCTGAACTCGGGTGTCCTCCCGCTCGGCATGACATTCGGCACCGGCATCGTTGCGCCCGATTGCGGTGTCTTCCGCGAGATGCTGGCGGGATCGATGAACGAACTTTACGCGCCGGGCGATCCGGCAGCACTTGCCAAAGCAATCACGCGTCTAGCTGCGAAGAACCCTGCCGAGGTTCGGGCAAGCAACCTATCGCTTTCCGCCGATTGGGGCTGGGCGCATGGCGTAGAGAAAATCATGACGGCGCTTGCCGCATGACGGGCTCGGTCGCTGTCGTCATCGTCAACTACCGGACGCCCGAAATGACGCTCGCCTGTGTCAAAGCATTAGCACTCGAACGCGGCGCAATCCCCGAATTGCGGGTCATTGTCGTCGATGGCGGTTCGGGTGACGGCTCGGCGGAGGCGCTGCGCGCGGGGCTGGGCAGCTACGACTGGGTTGAACTGCTCGCGCTCGATTTCAACGGCGGTTTTGGCTGGGCGAATAATCAGGGGATGCTGCACCTGTTACAGGGGGCGGCACCGCCCGACTTCATCCATCTCCTCAATCCCGATGCTGTTATCTTGCCGGGAGCCGTTGTTGCGCTGCGCGACGAGCTGATCGACCAGCTCAAATGCGCGGCGGCGGGAAGCCAGTTGCTGAACGGCGACCGGTCAAAATCGGGCTCGGCATTTCGCTTTCCATCAGTCGCGCGCGAATTTTTTCGCGGGTGCCAGATGAACCGGATCGGCCGCGCGCTGGGCGTTGCCGAAGGCATCATTTATTCAGATACCGCCACATCCGTCGATTGGGTCACGGGGGCAAGTGTGATGCTTCGCACCAATGCGCTAAAACAAGTCGGCCTGTTCGACACCGGGTTTTTTCTCTATTTCGAGGAAGTCGAATTGATGCACCGCCTCACGCGCGCCGGATGGCAAGTGCGCTTTGTACCCGACAGCCGCGTGCTCCATGTCGGCGGTGCGGCAACGGGCATGGCCGATGCCGAATTGCA
>JANOZQ010000273.1:0-7189 GCA_031429555.1 Sphingomonas sp.
GATCTTGGCGATGGCGACGATCTCGTCCGATATGCCGCGCACGGCAAGCTGGTCGAGAACGCCGCTTTCGACATCGGGTGCGATCAGACGATCAACGGGGAGAAGCGCCGCAAGGAGAGCCGCAACCCAGAGCACGCCGCCGCCGGTTTTCGCCAGCAAGGGTCCATCGGGGCCAACCGCGAACGGATAGAGTGTCGCCACCAGCAGGAAGAATGCGACCGGCAAGGCAATACCGCCACTGCGGAAAGACCGCGCCAGATCGCGCCGGATGAGCATCCATATCATCCTAGAACCAATGTCTGTGCGCCATCGACGGCGATAGGCTGGTGCGAGGCGATGACGACGATCCCGCCCTGCATCCGGTGGACGGCAATCAACCCTTCGAGCATGGCAATCGATTCGATGTCGAGGCCGTTGGCGGGTTCATCAAGCAACCATATCTCCGCACGCGCCGCCAGCGTTCGGGCAAGCGTGGCGCGGCGGCGCTGCCCGGTTGACAGCATTCGCACGGGCACACGCGCGAGATGGTCAAGCCCGACCGAACCGAGCGCCGACATTGCGTTCGATCCGTCAATCCGCGCCCAGAAACCAAGCGCGTCATAAAGCGGCAGCATCGGGTCAAGCGCCATATGCTCATCGGCAAGGGCGATCGCGCCTTCGCATTTCACAGCCCCCTGTTCTGCTCTCAACAATCCGGAAGCAAGACGCAGCAGACTCGATTTGCCAGCTCCGTTGGGTCCACTGACAACCAGCGCATCGCCGGCGTTCAATACGAACGACACATCCCCGAACAGGAACCGCCGCCCACGTACGCAGGTGACATTTTCGAACGCCAGTGATTGACCGCTCCCCGTCATGGCTGCGACATAGACGCGGACTTGCGGAGTGGCAAAGATGATCGAACAACTGGACGAAGACGAACGCGCAGCCGCGCTCGATGCGCTTGGCGAATGGGATTATGACGATGCCCGCGACGCCATTACGCGATCCTTTAAATTCGCGGATTTCGTTGAAGCCTTCGGGTTTATGACGCGGGTCGCGATATTGGCGGAGAAAGCCGATCATCATCCCGAGTGGTCAAATGTATATAACCGCGTCGATGTTTTGCTGACCACGCACGACGCAGGCGGACTGTCGGCGCGCGACGTGGCGCTGGCCAAGGCGATAGACGCGCTGGCCGATTAGCTACATCGAGAAAGCGTACATCCAGACCCGGGCGTTGGGCGATCCGGGCTGGAGGATAATCGTCATCGGTTTGCCCTTTGTGCCGTCCTTATAATTTGCGTCATTGATGTCGTTGGTGCTCGTTTCGACGCCGTCGGGGAAGCGAATGGGCCACCATGGCATTGGTTTCGATGGCGGCAAGAACTGATTGTCCTGCGGTAGTTTGGCCTTGGCGAGGGGGGCAAGCAGGAGGCTGTCGGTAAAAGCCCGGGCGGCGGCGTTGGGCGCGTCGAAGCGGAACCATTGCTGGCAATCGATCCCGCATTGTTCGTAATAATAGACGTTGGTTGCGGACGGCGGCAGTCTTTGGCCCGAATAGACCATCGCGATTTTGGCAACTTCGCTCCGGGGTACCGCAAGCGCCGGATTGCCTTTCGGGCAGACTTGGCAAAACTCGAATTGGTCGCTGCATCCGGCGAGGAGAAGGGCGGCAAGTCCAACCAGCACATGGCGCATATCCTAAACCCCAATCGCGACGATCTCGATCGCATCAACGCGGTCGTTAAAACCAGCAACGTCTCCAACGGACAGCCCCATCATGGCGCGTGCGAGGGGTGCGGTGAATGTAATATGGTCGCTTGCAGGGTCGGCCTCGTCACTGCCAACGATGGCGATGGTCCGGGTTGTGCCATTCAGCGTAAAAGTGACGCGGGTGCCAAAAGCGACTGTCTGGCCGTTTGGGGTTGGCGCAATTTGTGCGGTGGATTCGCGGGCGCGCCAGTAGCGCAGGTCACGTTTTATGACGTCGCGGGCAGGGTCGTTGGCGGCGCTGGCAAGCGCCGCATCAAGTTCGGCGACTTGGGCGCGGATCAACGCCAACCCGCGGGGTGTCACCAAATTGGCACCCGGCGGCAACGGTAGCTCGAACTTGGGTTCGAGATGTTCTTCATCGCTGTCGCGGCGGAAGGCGACGCTCATCGTTTGAATTTTTCTTTTGGCAACAACCACGGCGCCCAAGTAGTGGCCCATTTCAGGCGGCGCGCGGTTTTACCGACCACGGTGTGGACGCGTGAGCCGTGCGCTGCATCCCAGACCGCTTGCGCGACTTGTTCGACAGGCGTGAATTCGAGGCCCGCATTGCGAACCGTTTCGCGGATCGCTTCGTTCGATCCCGCGCTGACCGCATCGAGCAGCGGCGTATCGATAAAACTCGGCATGATCGTGCGGGCCTTGACGCCGTCGGCGGCCCATTCGCGGTCAAGCGATTCGGTCATGGCGCGGACACCGAACTTGGTCGCCGAATAGGCTGACATGCCTGCGCTGGCATAAAGCCCGGCAGCCGACGATGTGCTGACCAAAGCCGATCCGGGCGTATTCTTCAGATAGGGAAAACCCACCTGCGCGCCCCAAAAGACGCCTTTGAGATTGATGTCGAGCACGCGCTCGATGTCGGCTTCGGTCATCACGGATAGCGGCCCACCGGTGCCAATACCCGCATTGTTGAACAAAACGTCGAGCCGACCGCCAGTCTGCGTCGCGAAGTCGGCCAGTGCTTCATCCCAAGCCTTGCGGTCCCGAACGTCCATGACGTGCTGTGACGATGCGCCCACGGGCAGGATCGCGGCGGTTTCGGCAAGGCCCGCTGCGTTGACGTCGGCGAGGCCAACGAACCAGCCCTTCGCCGCAAAGAACACAGCCGTTGCTCGACCGATGCCCGATCCGCCGCCGGTAATGAAGATCGCTTTGCGCATTTGTTCCCTTTGACCCCGTGACGATCCCCCGTCACAACCTTAAATGTGAGCGAAGGCAAGACAAATCACGGCCCTGCGGTCGCGCTTGCGGCGGTGGCAAAGCGCTACGATGGCGGCGGTGGGATCGTGGACGTTACGCTTTCGGTTGCTGGCGGCACATTTATCGCGCTCGTTGGCGCGTCGGGTTCAGGCAAGTCGACCTTGCTGAAATCGATCAACCGGCTCGTCATACCCGACAGCGGAACGGTTCAGGTTGGTGGTGAAGATGCCGCCGGGATCGAGTCACACAGTTTACGGCGGCGGATTGGCTATGTCATTCAAGGCGTCGGCCTGTTCCCGCATTTGAGCGTCGCTGCCAACATTGCCATGCCTTTACGGATTGCGGGGGAAGCGTCGAACGGGCGTGTCGCCGAACTGCTGGACCTCGTGGATCTGCCACGCGATTTCGCCCACCGCCTGCCCGAAACATTGTCGGGCGGGCAGCGGCAGCGCGTGGGATTCGCGCGGGCATTGGCGCGCGCACCGGGACTGATGCTGATGGACGAGCCGTTTGGCGCGCTTGACCCCGTTACACGCGATGCACTGGGGCGGAGCTACCGCGCGCTGCACGGGCGGCTGGGGCTGACGAGCATCATGGTCACGCATGATATGGCCGAGGCACTGTTGCTGGCCGACCGCGTTGTCGTGCTGTCGGACGGGCGGGTGGTAGCGCACGAGACACCGGCGGCACTTGTAAATGGCGCCGGTGGCGACATCGCGCAGGCGCTGGTGGCAATCCCGCGCGATCAGGCCGCGCGGCTGGCGGGGTTGAGGGCGTGACTTGGGCCGATGCCTTTGACCGCGTGCCCCCGCTGCTTGCATCGCATATCGTGCTGGCGACAGCGGCGATGCTGCTGGGTGCTGTGATCGCCCTCCCGATGGGGGTATTTGCGGCACGGCATCCACGGTTCGGGTGGGTGGCGCTGGGTTTTGCGAGTGTGCTCCAGACAATTCCGTCGCTGGCGCTGCTCGCGTTGTTTTACCCGCTGCTGCTTGCACTGGGGTTTCAGGCGCTGGGGTTTCTGCCGTCGCTGCTGGCACTTGCACTCTATGCGCTCCTCCCGATTTTACGGAACACCGTGATCGGGTTGAACGGCATCGACCCCGCCATCATTGAGGCGGCCGACGGCATCGGCATGACGCGTATGCAGAAGCTGCGCATTGTCGAGGCACCATTGGCGCTGACTGCAATCATGGGCGGGGTGCGGACGGCGGCAGTATGGACGATCGGCGCGGCAACACTTTCTACCACCGTGGGCCAACCGAGCCTTGGCGACATCATCTTTTCGGGATTGCAGACGCAGAACTGGGTGCTGGTGCTGACCGGGTGCTTGACAGCGGCGGGGCTGGCGCTGTTGGTTGACGGGCTACTGGCGATGGCAACCAACGGTATTGAAACGCGGCGGCGCTGGTTGTGGGCGATTCCGCTGGCGGCGGCAGTGCTGCTGCCCGCAGCGATCATCCTTCGGCCACCAAACACCCAACCGACGATCACCGTCGGCGCGAAGAGTTTTTCCGAGCAATATATCCTTGCGCGCGTCATCGGGCGGCGGCTCGAAACGGCGGGATACCCGGTTCGCTATAAGGAAAATCTGGGGTCGGCGGTCGTGTTCTCGGCGCTGTCGGTCAATGATGTCGATATCTACGTCGATTATTCGGGGACGTTGTGGACCAACGAAATGAAGCGCGCCGATGTGCCCGCACGTGCCGCCATGAACGTCGCCATTGCCCGTTGGACGCTGGCAAGGCGCAAGGTCACGACGCTCGGGCCGCTGGGGTTTGAGAATGCCTATGCGCTCGCGATGCGCGGGGATGTCGCGAAGGCAAAGGGCGTAGCAAGTCTGGATGATCTTGCGCGGGTTGCGCCATCGTTGACGCTGGGCGGTGATCTTGAATTCCTTGACCGGCCCGAATGGACGTCGATCCGCAAGGGCTATGGGTTGAATTTCCGACAAACCCGCGCGTTCAGTCCCACATTCATGTATGAAGCCCTGAAATCGGGCGATGCCGATGTGATTTCGGCGTTCTCGTCCGACGGGCGCATCGCGGCGGACGGGCTGACTGTATTGTCCGATCCGAAGGGCGTGATCCCGGGCTATGATGCACTGTTGCTGGTCGGGCCAAAAGCGTCAGGGGACAAGGCGCTCGTCGCCCTGTTGAAACCATTGATCGGCGCAATCCGTGTCGAGGACATGCGCCGCGCCAACCTCATGGTCGACGGGCAGAAATTATCACCGGAAACCGCTGCAAAATGGCTCGACAGCGTAGCAGTCGTCCGGCCATAGAGCGCAATATGTGGCGCGCATTCCTGCTTCTGCTTTCACTCCTCTCACCCGCCGTGTTGCACGCGGAGGTGACCGTGACATTTTACTCGCATGACATGGAAGCGCTGGGCATGCGCGCTTTTCCACATGCGTTTTTTACCGTGAAGGGCAAATTGGACCGGGGTGGCGCGCCAATCGACACCAATTATGGCTTCACGGCGCGGTCAACCGATGCAGCTTTGTTTGGATCGACGCAGGGTGACATCGAGACCAAGGACGGTGCTTATCTCGCGCGCAGCCGTCGTCATTTTTCGGTGAGAATCTCGGATGCGACGTATGATCGGTTGATGGCTTTGACAGCGAGCTGGCGGTCACGCGGACCAAAAGGCTATAATCTGGGCAAATCAAATTGCGTCCATTTCGCAGGGCAAGCCGCCGGGATCGTCGGGTTGAAGGTCGCCTTTCCACAGAATTTGATGAAGAAGCCGAAAGTGTTTCTGGACATGGTTTTTCGTGACAATGCCGTGATGTTTGCAGGCGGTGGCAAATGATGTTGCCGGTCCTGATCACGGGCGGGGCAGGCTATATCGGCAGCCATGCAGCGCTCGCGTTCAGGGATGCGGGCTGGCCGGTTGTCGTGATCGACAATCTGGTTACGGGTTTCCGATCAGCGGTCCCCGATGACGTTCCATTTGTTGAGGGCAATATCGATGATGCGGCGCTGGTTGCCGAAACCATTGCCAAGCACAACATCCGCGCCATTGTTCACTTTGCCGGGTCGGTGGTGGTGCCGGAGTCCGTAGCTGATCCGCTCAAATATTATCTGAACAACACCGTGCGCACGCGGGCACTGCTCGAAGCAGCGGTAACGGCGGGCATTCCCCACTTCCTGTTTTCGTCGACCGCCGCGACCTATGGCATTCCCGAGGTGATTCCCGTGCGCGAGGACAGCCCGACAGTGCCGATCAACCCCTATGGCATGTCGAAGCTGATGACCGAAGCGATGCTGCGCGACACCGCTGCGGCGCACCCGATGAACTATGCGGCGCTGCGTTATTTCAATGTGGCGGGAGCCGATCCGGCGGGGCGGGCGGGGCAATCGACGGCGGGCGCGACACACCTGATCAAGATCGCCGCTGAAGCCGCCACCGGCAAGCGCGCCCACGTCAGCGTGTTCGGCACCGATTATGACACGCCCGACGGCACGGGCGTGCGCGACTATATCCATGTCAGCGACCTCGCCGATGCGCATGTTGCCGCACTCGAGAAATTGATCGCTTCACCGACCGAGAGTCACATTATGAATGCCGGTTACAGTCGCGGGTTCAGTGTCAACGAAGTCCTTGATGCGGTCGACCGTGTGACCAACATGAAGCTCGACCGTCGCATGGAACCGCGCCGCGCCGGCGATCCCGATGCGCTCGTCGCTGACAACAAGCGGATTTTGGCAACGCTCGACTGGACCCCGAAGCGTGCTGATCTGGACGGTATCGTGCGGGATGCGTTGGCGTGGGAACGACGGCTGGGCGTTTAGAGCCAGACATCCACGGCATGCAAAGCGACGCCGACAAGTCCGCCAACCACTGTGCCGTTCACGCGAATAAACTGTAAATCACGCCCGACGGCATTTTCGACACGACCTGTTATGGTTTCCGCATCCCAGCCGCGCACGGTGTCCGACACCAGTTTGACAATACCGTCGCCATACCCTGCCGTGACGCCCACTGCCGTGCGTCGCATGAAGCGGTTGATCGTGATGCGCAATTTCTCGTCGGTCTGGAGCGTCTCGCCAAGTGTGCGCAGTGCTTCACCGAACTTGCCCGCAAGCGCGGCATCAGGGTCACGCGCAGATCGCAGCAATGCCGCACGCGCACTTTCCCACAGGCCGTCCAACCATTTGCGCATCGCGGGGTTTTCAAGAATTTCATCGCGCAGGTTGGCGACGCGTTTCTGCATCTTCCTGTCATGCTG
>JANOZQ010000274.1:0-2578 GCA_031429555.1 Sphingomonas sp.
AATTGCGCGCCATTGCATTGGGCGTGAAGCCGTGCGCCTGCGCCAATTCCTGAATGCGAGTGCGCGTCTTCGCACTGATCAGGCCAGCGCCGCTCAGCGCACGCGAGACCGTGCCCGGCGACACGCCTGCAAGTTCGGCGAGTTCGGCAATGTTACGGATACGTTTCACGGACAAGTCAGCCATCGGCGTTAATGTGCGCAATCCGTGGCGAAGCGCAAGCGGCACGCATAAATAATCCGAAATCGATTGCAATAACGCTTGCAATCGATTGCCGAACAGATATGAATAGCGTCGGAACGGGTATCAGCCCGCCTGAAGTTTAATGTCCGGGGAGGATAAAATGACTGTCGCAACCTATCGCACTGGTGTCTCTGGCGTCGCACTTGGTCTAGCGCTCTTCGCCGTCGTGCCTGCTTTTGCGCAGGATGCCACCCCCGTTAAGGACACTGGCGCGCTTGACGAAATCGTCGTGACGGCGTCGGGCGGCGACCGCACGCTGATCGACAGCGCCATTGCTGTGACCAGTGTCTCGGCAGAAACCATCGCCAATTTCAAACCGACATCCGAATCCGAAATTTTCCGGCTCATTCCCGGTATTCAGGCGGCGGGAACGGCGGGGCCGGGCGGTAATGCAAACATTGCGGTGCGCGGCCTTCCGGTTGCCACCGGTGGTTCGCCGTTTGTGCAGTTGCAGGAGGATGGCCTGCCCACGGTCCTGTTCGGCGACATCCAGTTCGGCAACAACGATTACTGGACACGTTATGACGCCAGCGTCGAACGCCTCGAATCAGTGCGCGGCGGCGGGGCGACGACTTTTGCCTCGCAGGCACCCGGCGCGGTCATCAACTATATCAGCAACACCGGCCGCAAAGCGGGTGGCTATATCCAGATCAACCAGGGCATCGATGCCAAGGAAGCGCGTGTCGATTTCCGCTATGGCGCGCCCATTGGTGAATCAACGCGTTTTCACATCGGTGGTTTCTACAAGGTCGGCAACGGCCCGCTGAACAATTTCCGCGTCAGCAACAGCGTGCAGATCAAAGCCAACCTGACGCAGGAGTTCGACGAAGGAAAAGGCTATGTCCGTTTGCTCGTCAAATTCGCCGATACACAGGATCCGAACTACACGGGGTCGCCTGCGCTTGCGTCGCGCAACGGCACGAAAGTCAGCAACATCACGCCGTTTCCGGGGTTTGACGGGCGCAGTGACAACAATTATTCAATCTACAACCGAACGGGCCTGTTCCTGAACCGCGCGGGCACGGCGCTCGAGCGGCGCGATATCGACGGGATCACAACCAACCAGATTTCGCTCGGCGCACAGTTCCATTATGAACTGGGCGAGCAATTCACGATCGATAACAATTTCCGCTGGAGCGACATAAGCGGCGCATTCGCTGCCCCGTTCCTCAATCTGACGCGGACGTCGAATGTTCTTGGTTCGACCGTTAACGGCAGTGTCGTTACCGCCATCCGCTATGCCGCAGGTCCGCGCGCCGGACAGCTTTATACCGGCACCTACATCGATAATAACGTCAACGTCCGCACCAACATCCGCGACGTCGGCAGTGTTGCGAACAATCTGGCGCTCGCCGGCAAATTCGAGGCGGGTTTTGCCAAAGTAACCGCCCGCGCCGGTTTCTTCTACATGAAGCAGGACATCGCCATGGACTGGCACGTCAACCAGTCGAACCGTGAAGTGAATGGCAACAATCCATCACAGCTCGACCTGTTTAGCGCCACCGGTGCCAGGCTGACGCAGGAAGGCATTTCGGGGTATAACAACAATTGGGGCACATGCTGCGCACGTGATTATGACCTGAGCTACACCAATACCGCGCCTTATGTGCAGCTCGATCTTGATGGTGACAGCTTTGCGCTTGACGGCAGCGTCCGCTTTGAAAATGTCAAAGCAAAGGGCGGCGGCACGCAAGGCGGCACGACCTTTACGGTCAACTCGGGCGGCGTTCTCCTGCCCGCACTGCGCAGTGACAGTGCGCGCGAAGTCGTGAACTACAGCCGCAGCTATCTCAGCTGGACAGCGGGTGCATTGTTCAAGGCCAGTCCGGACCTGAGCCTGTTCGTCCGTGCATCACGCGGCGGCCGCTTCAATGGCGACCGCCAGACTTTCGGCGGCAAGTTCACGACGACAGGGGCGCTGTGCACCAGCGCACAGGCAAAGACGCCGGGCACGTCGGGTTGCACTGCCGACGGCGTCACCCCTTCGGTCGATTTCGTCAATCAATATGAAATCGGCATCAAGAACAAGGGACGGATCGGCGGTGGGCGCTACTCGGTCGAATTCTCGCTGCTGAAAGCCAATTTCAAGCAAAGCACCTTCGAGCTTTCGGCAACGCGGTGCGGCGGCGTGGCTGGTGGATGCATCATCGATTCGAAATATCGCTCGACGGGTGCGGAATTCTTCGGAACGCTTGGCTTTGGCGGCTTCTCGCTTGTGGCCAATGCGACCTATTCGGACTCGCAACAGCTTGACGGCACAGCTTATCGACGCGCGTCCTACCTGCCGAACCTGACCTATACGCTGTCAGCGAACCAGGACTTTGGCGACATCGTGAC
>JANOZQ010000275.1:0-2033 GCA_031429555.1 Sphingomonas sp.
CAAACATCGCCGCAAAAAATAGCCACAGCGCACGTGGTTGCCAGCGCCAGAACAGGAACCCGAGCGTCCCGCCGATGGCATATTGCACCAGGATATCGCCATACCAGAAGCACCATGCGTGGATCATGCCAATGATGAACAGCCAGAACATACGGCGGTAATGCGTCATCGCCGGGCCGGGACCGTCCGCGTTTGCCTCCGCCCGCTCGGCGATCACCACCATCGATGCGCCGAACAGCATCGTGAACAGCGCGCGGAATTTCCCTTCCGAGATGATATAGTTGATTGTCCATGCGGCCCAGTCGGCGGAACCGTTCAGCCCATAACAGGTCGGGTTGATATAGGCGTAGCTCGGCATCCCCAGCGCCACGATATTCATCAGCAAAATGCCCATGACAGCCATACCGCGCACCGCATCGAGGGTGTGGATGCGCTCTCCGGTCAACGCGCCGACTTGCGGATCATGAGCTTCAGGCCAGACCAGACCGCATCAACCGCGCAGACTTTGACATCGACGAGGTCGGTCGTAGGCAGGATGACGGCGCGGATCGTGTCCTCCGTTATGTTGGTGGGCACTTTCGAAGCCTTCTTGGGCCAGCTGACCCAGATGAACCCGGCAGCGTTGAGAAGCGGGCGGAGAGTGGCGATTTTGGCTTCCATGTCGGCGCGTTCGGTGAGGAAAATATGCGCCGCGTCGAGATCGGCTTGCGGTTTGGCCAGTTCAATCAGATCCGGTGTCTCGATATCAGCGCGGACGCTTGCCGGCATCGCATCGAACCACACGCGCATACCGGGTTTCAGCGACAGCTTCTTGCCAAGCGGGGTGCCAGAATAACCCGCCAGCGCCATAATCAGCCGTCCATCAGCGCGGGAAAGAAGCTTTCATGGGCAGTGCGAAGGTCGTTAAGGGTCATGCTGCGGACGCCCCCCCGGTTTATCATGTCAAAGCCAACGGCATCGCCACCGGTTGATCCGAGCGGGATCGAAAAGATGTTGGCTTCGGTCGCGCGGGCGCGGACGGTCGCGGCATCGCGGGTCGTGACAATGTAGCGACCCTGATCCTCGCCGAACAGGATCGCGGCCGGGTTCGGGATTTGCGGGACGACAGGGACGATGACACCAATGTTTCCGGCTAGCGCCATTTCGGCAAGGGCAACCGCTGCGCCGCCGTCTGAACAGTCATGGACCGCGGTCACAAGACCGTCGACAATGAGCGACTGGATCAATTCACCCGCACGACGTTCGGCGGCAAGATCGACAGGCGGAGGCGGGCCTTCCTCGCGGCCATGCAATTCGCGCAGCCAGATGGATTGGCCCAAGTGACCAACGGTGTGGCCGAGAATCAAGATGTCTTCACCCGCCGACTTGAACGCGATGGTCGCCGATTTGGACCAGTCAGCCAACAGGCCAACCGCGCCAATCGCGGGGGTCGGCAGGATGGCCGAGCCGCCGCCGGTTGCCTTGCTCTCGTTGTAGAGACTGACGTTGCCACTGACGATGGGCGTGTCGAGCGCGATGCAGGCTTCGGACATTCCTTCGAGGCAGCCGACAATCTGACCCATGATTTCGGGGCGCTGGGGATTGGCAAAATTAAGGCAATTTGTAATGGCAAGCGGGCGGGCACCGACCGAACAAATGTTGCGATAGGCTTCGGCAACGGCTTGTTTGCCGCCTTCATAGGGGTCGGCAAAGCAGTAGCGCGGGGTGCAATCAGTTGTGATCGCAAGCGCCTTTTGCGTGCCGTGGATGCGCACGACTGCGGCGTCGCCGCCGGGGGGTTGCACCGTGTCGCCACCGACTTTCTGGTCATATTGCTCCCAGATCCAGCGGCGCGACGCGATGTCGGGCGATGCCATCAGTTTAAGCAGATCTCCGACCAAATCGGTGCATTCGGGCACGTCGGCAAGCGGTGCGGGCGCGGGCGTTTTGACGTACGGGCGATCGTATAGAGGCGCATCATCGGCAAGCGGCGCGAGCGGAATGTCGGCGACGATCTCGCCGTGGTGGACAAGGACCATGTGGCCCCCATCGGC
>JANOZQ010000276.1:0-3788 GCA_031429555.1 Sphingomonas sp.
GTATCACTTCCTTTCGGGATACACCGCGCGGGTTGCGGGAACGGAAATCGGCGTGACCGAACCCGAAGCGACCTTCTCGACCTGCTTCGGTGCGCCGTTCATGCCGCGCCACCCGAGTGTTTATGGCAATCTGCTGAAGGAACGAATTGCCAAGGGCGGCGTCACCTGCTGGCTGGTCAACACCGGCTGGACCGGTGGCAAAGCAACAATGCCCGGCATCAAGCGCATGCCGATCAAGGCGACCCGCGCGCTGCTCAATGCCGCGCTCGATGGCAGCCTGAACAATGCCGAGTTCCGCACCGATCCCAATTTCGGATTCAAAGTGCCGGTGGCGGTCGAAGGCGTCGACAGCGCCATTCTCGATCCGCGCGCGGCATGGGCCGACAAGGCCGATTATGACGTGACGGCGAAAAAACTCGTTGGCCAGTTCATTGATAATTTTGCCGAATTCGCCGATCATGTCGACGAAGGTGTCCGCCAATCGGCACCGAAAGCGGCTTGAGCGCAGCGCGGGGAGCATGGTCGATCTACCCCCACCCTTTGTCAGTGTAGCGACTCCTGCGCCGCAGACAGCGGGCATGATGCCCGTTCTTGTCAGTTGGCAGGCGGGGATTGTACGCTGTGCGTTGCGCACTATCCAGCCCGAGCGGCTTGAAATGCCGCTGGTCATGCCGATCACATTATACGGCAATTCGGCCAGTCAGCTTGGCAAGGCATCCTTCGCGCTGACTTTCACAATCGACAAACGGGGACGGGCTGTCACAATCAGGCGTGAACCGGTCCTGCCCGTCGGACTCTATTACCAATTTGGTGACACAAGCGATCTTGAGGCGTCGCTAGCGGGATCGCAATTCGTGCCCAGTGCGCCCCAGGAAGCCTGCCGTGTGACCTATAGTCCGGTCATTACACCGATCGCCGAAGCCGACGATCGATTGATTGCACGCGCAATTTCGGCTCCGTCAGCGCAGATGGCTCGCTCAATGGTGCAACAAAAGCTGATTGAGGCAGGTTCGACCTGCCTTGCAACCAACCCCGAACCACGCACGATCGTCTACCCTGACCTGTCAAAACGCAAAGTTGCACCGGGCAAGTTTGATCTATTTGCTTATCGTTTCGATATCGATGCAGCGGGCACACCAGCGAATATAACATCAATCCTGGCAGATGGCCAAAGCGAGAGCGATGCCGAAGTGCGTCGCGCACTGGGGGCGTCGCGCTTTGCACCGGATGCGCGCAAAGGCTGTATTAGCGCCGGGGGCGGGCCAAGCATCGAGCCTTTGCTGTTGCCTGAAAGGCCGCCACTCAAGAGTTTTGCCGTCAAAAGCGCGAATTGTCCGTTCCCGGCCACGAAGCTATTGCGGGTGGCCAGTGTACCTTTTCCCGAAGCTTTTCGGCGGCGCAATATCGAGGGTTGGGCGGTTATCCGTTTTGATGTCGCGCCTTGGGGTGCCGTTGGCAATGCCCGTGTCGCTGCTGCCGAACCTGCCGAAACGTTCGGTCGCGAAGCGTTGCAACTTGTCCAGCGATCCAAGATGGACGCCACGTCAACGGGCTTTTCGGGCTGTATTGCCACAGTCCGGTTTGCAACTGCCGCAATGTCAGGTGTGATTGCACCTGGCGGACGACTTCGCCCGACCGACGAGACCGAGATTTTTCCGGTCGTTCACGACTGATTTGACGTTACGGGCCTAACTGGTTCTGCTAATCTATGGATAGGACGAGGGGGAAACAGCATGAACATGATGGACATTCTCAATCAGGCGGGTGGCATCGGGGCCATCGCGCGCGAGCTTGGCGTTGACGAGGGCACGGCGGCGACGGGGGCCGCAGCCTTGCTTCCGGCGATCCTTGGCGGGTTCAAGGGGCAGGCACAGGCGCAGCCCGAAGGGCTCGGTGGCTTGATCGGGATGCTCGGCGGCATGGGCGGCGGTGGTTTGCTCGCGAGCGTGCTTGGCGCAGGGCCGAGCAATGTTGATGCGGGCAATAGCGTCCTCGGCCAGATTTTCGGATCGAAGGATGTCAGCCGCACGGTTGCAGCGGATGCGTCGGCAAAGACCGGCATTTCGGGCGATCTGCTCAAAAAAATGCTCCCGCTGATCGCGATGGCGGTTGCGGGTTATATGGCCAATCAGGCGGGTGGCGCGCAGGCGGCTCCAGCGCAGGACTCGGGCGGCGGCTTGGGCGGGATGCTCGGCAATGTGCTGGGCGGCATGATAGGCGGTGGTCAGCAGGCCGCGCCGCAATCGGGCGGGGTGATGGGCGGACTCAGTTCGCTGCTCGACATGGACCGCGACGGCAATCCGCTGAACGACATTATCGGCATGGCGGGCAAGCTCGCACGCTGAGCCGATTTACGTTAGGGTGTGTTGAACCAACAGGAGACGACTCATGGGAATGCTTGATGGATTGCTCGGCAAAATCTCCGAACATGTGGATATCGCGAATCTCGCCACCAAGGTCGGCCTGACGCCAGAACAGGTTCAGGGCGCGGTCGCCGCGCTTGGCCAGTCGCATACCGAAGCAGGTGATACCGTCGAACTCGCCGCCGAAAAGACCGGCCTTCCCACCGACAAGTTGCAGGACATCGTCGGTCAGATCGGCGGCGAAGGCTCGCTCGCCAGTTTTGCGTCAATGATCGATAAGGATGGCGACGGCAATCCACTCAATGACATCACCGGCATGATCGGCGGGCTGTTCGGGAAGAAATAGCGGTTCGCTGGCGCATTGCGGGTCGTGCGGTTACATGAACCGCCACGACTCGCAACAGGCGCTTTTCTGGCTATGGATATCCCTCTCGGACTGACTTTCGACGACGTGCTGTTGCAGCCGGGCGCGTCCGACGTCCTTCCCAGTCAGGCCGATACGCGGACGCAACTGACCAAATCGATTTCACTCAACATTCCGATCTTGTCATCGGCGATGGACACCGTGACCGAGGCCGATATGGCGATTGTCATGGCGCAGCTGGGCGGGATCGGGGTGCTCCACCGCAACCTGTCGATCGAGGAACAGGCCGCGGCGGTGCGGCAGGTGAAGCGGTTCGAAAGCGGCATGGTCGTCAATCCGATCACGATCCGCCCCGAACAGACACTGGCCGACGCGCGCGAGATCATGGCGCGGCACCGGATTTCGGGGATTCCTGTGGTCGAGGCGTCGGGCAAGCTCGTCGGCATCCTGACCAACCGCGACGTGCGCTTTGCGGGCAATCCGAAACAGCCGGTCAGCGAATTGATGACGAGCCAGAATCTGGCCACCGTGAAGGAAGGCGTGTCGCAGGAAGAAGCGCAACGCCTGCTGCACCAGCGGCGGATCGAGAAACTGCTGGTGGTAGACGCCGATTTCCGCTGCACCGGGTTGATCACTGTCAAGGACATCGAGAAAGCAGTAACTTATCCCGATGCTACCAAGGACGGCACGGGCCGCTTGCGCGTGGCGGCAGCGACGACGACGGGGGATGCGGGCTTCGAACGCACCGAAGCGCTAATCGATGCCGAATGCGACCTGATCGTCGTCGACACCGCGCACGGCCATTCGAGCATGGTTTCCGCGGCCGTCGAGCGCATCCGCAAGCTGAGCAATAAGGTTCAGATCGTCGCAGGCAATGTGGCGACCGCTGAGGCGACCAAGGCGCTGATCGGCGCAGGCGCAGACGGGATCAAAGTCGGTATCGGGCCGGGATCGATCTGCACAACGCGCGTGGTCGCGGGGGTGGGTGTGCCGCAGTTGACCGCCATCATGGACTCGGCGAACGAAGCGGCCAAGTCGGGTACTCCGGTGATTGCCGATGG